>JANLUE010000332.1:0-12198 GCA_031363325.1 Gemmataceae bacterium | reverse complement strand
GTAGTGCACCGCTTTCGTAAAGCGGGGGGTCCAGGGTTCGAATCCCTGAGGCGGCTTCTCTCTCGCAATTCCCGCGAACCTGCCCCCCATCCCGAGCAATGGACAGTATTTCGGGTCGATGATCCTCGGAACCGACATGGTCAAAGACAAGTGAAATCATTAAACAAACTGGGTAAAGTTTCCCGATGGTATTTGGTATGCGTCGCCGAATCGTTGCCATCGCGCTGATCCCATGCGTGCTGATGATTCCATCAGCCGCGTTCGGTCATTCGCATGGCGGCGATCAAGCGGTGGAACACGACCTTCGTCCGCACTTTCATTACAATTCCGCCCCGACAAACAACGAAGTCGTTCGGAAGCATTCGCATGGGCCGGGGCCTGGGCACCATCACGAAGTTGATGAATTCGTCGAAGTCGAGTTGACGGAATCGCCAGCGATTCCGCCCACGCACGATAGCGATGCCACCTACCTGACCGCGCCCGATGCCATCGCGTTCTGGCGCTCCGAACTTTCGAGTGGCCTCTCGTTCGTTTGGTCCGCGCACCCCGTAGCGGCCTCGTCGGGCTCGATGTGGATTCGACCACCAACGCAAGTCGCGACCGGTGCCGATCCGCCGCCGTCCGCCGATCGAGTCTGCCCACTTTACGTTCGACACCTCACGCTCCTCATCTAATCGATCGACGCCGATCGCCGGACAGTGCCGTTGCGCTTACGCGTGGACGGATCGGCGACATTGATCGATTTCATTCGAAAACCGAGACTTTCGTCATCGGCCTGCCACCGAGCGGGGCCGACTCGAGCTTGCCTTCGGCGCGAGGGAGTGGGAGCCATGCGAGCACGATTGAACTACCTCGTTCTGACCGCCGTTGTCGCGTCCGGCTGTTCGACGCCTTCGCGGTTGCCCGCGCCCTCGGTACCGTCGGTGCCGAACTTTCTGACGCCGGTCGTCGAAAGTGGCCCGGCCGTTCGTTCCGACTCGGAAGTGAAATCGGCTATCCAGCCACCGAATCCGGGCGCGATGGTCGCCGGCCACTTCGCGACCGATCGCTCTTCGGCCGAGGACGCGACATCGCCCAGGGAGCGGGCCGCTGCCGAGCGACTGGCCACGGAGACAGTTCCCGAAGGCATCCGCCCGCAAATGACCCCGCAGGCCTCGATCATGGGGCAAATCTTGCATGTCGGCGTCCATCGCCGAACGGGGCCACAGGGCGGCGATCTGGCGGCCATCGGGCAGACCGGGCTCCTGGCCGAGCGGACGATGGCAGGCGACCAACCCAACCTCACCGTCTGGCGCCCGCGCGAACGCAATCGGCCCGAAGCCTGGGAACGGGTCGCGGTCGAAAACCCGGTTTGGGCCGAACGCACGGTCACCTTTGCATTCGGCGGGCGGTCGCACGCGGTCACGTTCCGCACGCCGTTGGAAGTGCGAAAGGACCTGCGGTCGACGACCGACTGGCTGATCCGACCGCGGCTCTTGAAACTGCCCGGGCTCGGCAACGTCGCCGACTTCGAGGGGACGGTGACCGGCGAGATCGACGGCAAGCCGTCGTCGGGCGACTTCAAGGAGTGAGGTTCGGGTGGTGACGCGACCGGCCCGGCTGAGCGACCGAGTCGCCGCCCGTTCGTGCCGGTCGTGGTCAATGCAACGGGGCGAATTTTCATGAGTCAGTCCGCGTCTCAGCCGTTCGCGATTCGTTCCCACAATCGATCCGCCAAGTTCGTTCGTTCGACGCGCTCCCAGCCGCCCGTCGGGTCGCCGATGAACGCGACGGCATCTTTGCCCTCGAGCGTGTTCGCCACGATCAGGTCGGCGCTCGACTGGGCGAGCGACTTCGTGGCGATTGCCCGGAGTTCGTCGTCGGTCGCGCCGACTTCCAACTTGAACTTCACGAACGTGCCGCGAAAGCCCCAGGGGGCCCGAACGCGGTCGGCGAGCTTCGGCGTCGGGACCATACGCATCCAGAGTTCCGGGTGATGGCTCTTGACCTTGCCGGCCGACGCGTCCGTTAGGCGCGCGTCGTCGGACCATCGCCCGGCCTCCGGGTTGAACTTCGTTCGGGCGCTCGGCACATACACGCCGGCCAATTCGTAATCGCTGATCGCGGCCGCGTGAATCAGCACGTCGAACTTGTTGCCGGTGAGTTCACGCTCCATCAGGTCGCTCAGGTCGTCGAACGTGCGATAGGGCCTCACGGCCCAAGTGTTGGCCATGGGCGCGAACTCGGTGGCGAGGTCGTGGACGGCCTCGGGGTGCGATGTCAGCAGCGTCACGCGGTGGCCACGCCGATGGCCCGCGAGCGCGACCTGCGCCCCGGTTCGGCCCGTGAAGATGTTCGTGATGCAGCGGACCTTGTCGATCGGCGTTTGCGTGTTGCCGGCCGTTATCAGGATGTTCATGGTGGCCAATGGTTGGACTACGAGTGTCGACGCCCGACCTTGGATGCTCAACGGCGGCTGGAGGTACCGGTCCGTGGTATTCGGCCGAGTCGAACAATGATCCGCCGCACGACGGGATGCCGTGGGGTCGAACATCACCGTCGAAAGCGTGGAGCGGGTTTGACGAATTCTGCCATTACCCAATCAACTCCCGGATCGGCTCCCGGTCGTCGAGGAGGAATTGCGGGCGGCCGTTGAAGTCCGGTAGAGTCGTGGCGGGGTCGATGCCGAGGACGTGGTACATCGTCGCGAACACGTTCTCGAAGGTCAACTTGCCGACCTTGGCACGTTCGGCCCGGGCGTCCGTTTCTCCAATCACCTGGCCCATCTTCAAGCCGCCCCCGTACAGCAACACGCAACCGGCGTCGGCCCAGTGATCGCGGCCGGGGCCGGGTTCGATCTTCGGCGAACGGCCAAATTCGCCGAGGACCACAACCAACACATCGTCGGTCAGGCCGCGAACTTCAAGGTCGGTCAACAACGCATGTAGGCTGCGATCGAGGGCCGGCAACATCAATTTGAACGCGGCGAAGATGTCCGACTCCGGGCCGCCGTGATGGTCCCAATCGGCCGGGCGAAGCGTGACGACGCGAACGCCGGCTTCGACCAATCGCCGCGCGAGCAAGAACTGTTCGCCGGGCCACGGGTAGAGCAGCGACTTCACCGTCTGATGCGGATACTGGCCGCCGGTATAGGCGGCGCGCAACTTGGCGGGCTCGCGCGTCAGGTCGAACGCGTCGCGCACCCTGGCCGAGGTCACGATGTCGAACGCCCGGGACTGGAACCGATCGAGCCCGCTCGCGCGCTCGTCCAGTTCGCGACGAAAGGTATCGAACGATTGCAGCAGCGTCTTGCGATCCTGGAGTCGATCGAGTGCCTTCGTCGGCGCGAGGTCGTCGATCGCTTCACCGAACGGGCGAAACGGGGCATGATGGGCCCCGGCGTAGTGCGGCTTCTCGAATTCGAATTGGTCCGACGTCGCGCGGTTCAAGCTGACGTACGGGGGCATCGTCGAACGCTCACCGGTCAGTCGACTGAGCACGGACCCGAAGGCCGGTCGCTTGCCCGCCCCACGCGGCAAGCCCGAGTACACCTCGCTGAGGAAGTGATCGTTTTCGACGGACTTCACGCCGCGCAAGAGCGCGAGCCGATCCATCAGCTTGGCCTGGAGGGGCATCAACTCGCAGATGCGAACGCCGGTCAGCGATGTCGCGATCGGCTTAAACGGGCCGCGATATTCGGCCGGCGCGTCGGGCTTGAGGTCGTACAGGTCGATGTGCGAAGGCCCGCCGTTCAGCACGACGTAGATGATCGACTTCGGACGTCGCTCGGGATTGGCCCGCGCGTCGCTGCGAAGGAGGTCGGCCAGCGTGAGCCCGCCAACGCCGAGACCGCCGGCCCGGAAGAAATCGCGTCGCGTCGGGTGGCCGAGGTAGAGCATACTGTCGCCCGATTCACCGAGGACACAGAGAGGTCACCGATGAAAGTGCTGCCGAAGTTATGGACTTATTCAATTTACACTCGGTTGCTCCGTACAACCATTCCGAATCGTTACGTTAGCGAAACCCGGGCCGGATTGAAACTCGGAGTGTCGCGCGAACCGCTTGCCGAGCGGAAGGCGGAGTGCTGCCAGAGTTTAATAATTCCACTGTCATCGCCCGAAATATGCGCCGCGGCCAATGAACCCGTCGAGGCTTCACGGGACTGGATTGACTTTCACGGGGCGGATCGGGGGTCGGCCGAGCGGCGTGGTTCCTCGCGCGACGATCGTCGCTCCACTACAAAGAGCGGTGCCGGAGCACACCGGAGGAAGCCATGGCCGACGAAACGCGCCTGAACTCGCTCGATCGGTTTCGCAAGGTGTCCGAGCGGCTGATTCTCGAAGAGCACGGGCACTGCGAGATTCCGGCCGGCTGCGGGGGCGTCGTCCTGCGTTGGCAGAACCCTCGGATCACCCGCATGTACATGGTCCACGCGTATGCGCCGGGGACGGCGACGTTTCGGATCGATGGTGTGGAATGGTCGGGGCGGATGCTCGATCTGGCCGTTGGCCCGCACGCGGTCACCGTTCACGTCACGCAGATGGGCATCTCGTCTGGACTCGCCATGTTCGCCGGTGTTCCGCAGTTCTCGGGGCCGACGCGAGTCAAGCCCGACGCCGTCAATGACATCATTCGTTCCAAGGGCGACGGGACCTGGAAGGCGACCGTGCTTGAGCCAGAGGGTGAGAACTGGCGAACGCCGGGGTTCGACGATTCGGCGTGGGTGCCACTCGTAACTCTGCCGACGTCGAAGCAGAAATTAGGCGACAAGAACTGGAGCTATGAACTCGAGCAGTGCCTGGAAAACAAGGCGGAACTGCTCGGCATGGCGAGCCTCCCGCGGCCGGCCGAACCGAAGAAAGGTCTGGCGGCCCGGTTGGGCCTGGTGCGAACGCCGGGCGCGTCGAAACCGGCGACCGGTCAAGTCTGGATTCGCCACGAGTTCACGATCCCGGAGGGCGCGCCATGATTCGTCGTCCCCACGTGCTTATTCCGCAACACTTCGGCAGCCTCGTCTTCGAACGACGCACCTCGCGCTATCTGCCGTTCGATCGCGAGTCGACGACGCTCCTCCACAATTTGGTCGAACGACCCATCGGCATTGTGCTCTCGGAATTCCAGCACGACGACCGTGCGCCCGCGCGGGCGTTCATCGAGTGTTTCGATCGACGCGGCTTCTTCGGCCGCGACGAACGATTCGACGCCGAGGTCCTCGACGTCGATGTGCCGACCGACCATCTCGTTGGCCCCCTGGCGACGCACGTCGAGATCGTCGGGGCGTGCAACCTGACCTGTTCGCATTGCTTCGCCGGCGAGTTGCCGCGCAATCACAACCCCCTGAGCGTGCCCGAATTCGACGGGCTCTTCGCCGACCTCGCCAGCCTCGGATCGTTTCGACTTGGCCTGACCGGTGGCGAACCGCTTCTGCGCAAGGACCTATTCGACATTCTCGATGCCGCGACCGGCCGCGGATTGCACCCCTGCCTAACGACGAACGCTCTGCTGATCGACGAACGAATCGCCCGCGAACTGGGCCGTCGCGAACTCGTCTGGCTGAACGTCAGCCTGGAGGGCCCGGACGCCGCGACGAACGACCCGGTCCGCGGCTCGGGCACGTTCGACGCGGTCGTGGAAAAACTAAATTTACTCCGGCGACACGCCCGCTTCACGTTGGCGTTCACCCTGATGAGGACGAACGTGTCGCTGGCTCGCGAGTGTGCCGAACTGGCGCATCGCGTTGGAGCACATACGGCCGTCTTCCGGCCGATGTACCCGGCCGGCACGGGGCTGAAGCACCTCGACCTGATGCCGACGTTCGGCGAGTACACGGCTGCGCTGCGAACGCTGGCCGACCTGGATTCGCCCGGCGTCGACGTCCGCGAACTCGACCCGTTTGGGCCGGAATCGCGGTCGGCCACGCAACCACAAATTCACACGTCGCACGGTTGCGGCGCGGGCCGACACGTCTGTTCCATTTCGGTCCAGGGGGACGTGAATCCGTGCAGTTTCCTGGGGCCGACGTTCAACTCGGGCAACATCCGCAACGTGCCGTTCGCCGAGATCTGGCGGCGTAGCCAGACGTTTCAGAAAATGCGTGGCGAATCCGGCGACTTTCGCGGCGGCTGTCGAGCGCGGGCGCTCGTCTTCAACGGCTCCGAGAACGCGGCCGACCCGTGGCACGACGAGTTCGAGGGCCGCGCCGGTTGCGCGCACCCCGGCGCGAACGTGGAGACGCGTTGGTCGCTTCCGATCCTCGGAGCGTGAGGTCATTCCCATGATCCCCGAAGAGTATCGTCATCTGACGCACGAGTTCGAGCCCGAGGGGGACCCGCGCGTGCCGGCGTCCATCGCGCGATTGCTGGAAGAGCGCGGCAACCTGGAGGCGGCCGCGTCGTTATACGACCGGGCCTACGCCCTCGATCCGGACAACGCCGAGGTGGCCGAAGATCGCCAACGCGTGCTCGACGCGCTGGCTGTCGTCGAGCATGGCCTAACATTCCGCTATGTGCCGGCCGGAGTGTTCCTGATGGGGGCGAACACCGGCGAGCCGGACGAACACCCCTGGCACCCGGTCTGGCTGTCGGCCTTCTGGCTCACGGACACGCCCATCAGTTGGGCTGACCATCATCGATTGATCGGCTGGGCCACTCCGCCGGAGTCGATTGACTGGGAGCAAATTCCGGAGGCCGAGCGGTTCTCCACTTCGACGATGTTGAAGTTGCGTTACTTTTATTCGATTGAGGAGCCGGGGCCGCACGGCGAATCCGCCGAACCCGTTCGTTACGTCACCAAGCCGAGCGTGGCGATGAGTTGGGATCAGGCCCGCGCCGCCGGCACGCGAATTTCGGATCCGCGAATCCTTTACGACTTGCCGACCGAAGCGCAATGGGAGAAGGCGGCTCGCGGTGGGTTGATCGGTGCGAAGTACGCCTGGGGCGACGCGCGGCCTTCGATAGCGAACTGCGACTTCGACCGGCTCACCGAAATCAGCATCAAGCCATCGAAGACGTTTCCGCCGAACGGCTATGGGCTCTATGCGATGTGTGGCGGCGTCTGGGAATGGTGCTTCGATTGGTACGATCGCGACTTCTATTCGCACTCGCCGGACACCGACCCGGCCGGCCCAACGACCGGCGAAGAGAAAGTCCTGCGCGGCGGGGCCTGGACCGATTGCCCCGAAGCGTGCACCGTGACGTTCCGCATGAGCCGGCCGCAGGCCACGGACCGCGGCGGTTATCGCCGCGCGGAACTCACGCCGACGATCGGCTTTCGGTTGCGGCGGACCCTTCGGGTCTGACGAGTCGGTCCCTACCGAGACTGGTCGACTTGGTGTAAAATGCGCGAGGATCGCACACGGAGATTGGTCGATGATTGATGCGGCTACGATTGAAGAGTTCGAGGTCCACCTGCTCGAGCCGGCACCGTTGACGAAGGGGGAACGCGAGATGCGCGCTTTCAGACGACTGTTGCCCGAGTTGCTTCGGACGCATAGCGGGCAATACGTCGCCATCCACAATGAGGAGGTCGTCGACTGTGGCTCCGATGACATCACGCTCATCAATCGAGTCCGCGCGGCCGTCGGGTACGTGCCGATTCACGTTGGGCTCGTGACGAATTCGATTCGTGTCGAACGAATCGCCGGACCTCGAGCGCTCCATTCGCTGGAGTAACTCCATGCCGCGGTATAAGTATTCTTCCAAATTCGCTCCGCCGCCACCTTTGATCAACGTCACGCTCGTTTGCCCGGCAACCGGCCGTCGACTCGAGTCTCAACCCGCGCAGATTGACACGGGTGCGGATCGACCATCCGCGCGACGTCTCGAATCTCAGGTGTTCGACAGCGAGTGACCCGCCAATCTACTCCGCCTCGCGCGTCATGCGCCGCACGCGGTCGGCCAGCTTCTCCGAGCTGAGCGACTCGCGGGTCCGTTCGACGAGCAGCGGAAACGCCAGGGGGGTTGGCTTCAGAAGGTCAACAATGATGAGTCGACATGCATTAATGCGTTCAAGCGTGCTCCGCAAGCGCGATTGTTCGAGTTGCCGCTCCAGGACTTCGCGGCGGGCCTGGTGGAGTAAGAGGTTGCCGGGGTCGTACTCGCGGAACACGTTGTAAAGCAAGCCGCTCGACGCCTGGATTTGCTTCGCGCTCTTGGCCGCGCCGGGCATGCCGGTGAACACGAGGCCGGCCACGCGAGCGATCTCGCGGAACTGACGCCGGGCCAGCTCGGCCGCGTTCAGGCTCGCCAGGATGTCGTCGGCCAGTCCTGCGGGCGCGAAGAGTCCGGGCGTTTCTTCCAACGGTGCCGGGTCGGGCGACAACAACTCGAAGCCGTAGTCGTTGACGGCCAACGTGAACGAAATCGGAGTCGATCGCGACAGGCGAAAGGCCACGAGGGCGGCCAGCCCTTCGTGAACGAGCCGACCCTCGAACGGATAGATGAAGAGGTGGTGCCCCTCGCGCGACTTCAATCGCTCGACGAGCAACTCGTCGGGGCCAGGGAGGCGCGAACGCCGGGCTTGCAGTTCGAGCACCGGGCGGACGGCGTTCATCTCGGGGCCGTCGAATCGACCGAGCCGGGCCGAATTGAGGCAATTGCGCACGGCGGCGGACAACTCGGTCGACAGCGGCATTCGCCCGCCTTGCCAGCGCGGAACGGCGTTGCCCGGTCGCCGCGACAGGCGAACCCAGGCGGTCAATTCGTGGAGGCGAACGAACTCCAGGTTGCGGCCCGCGAACAAGAAGCGATCGCCGGGCTTCAGCCGGGCCGCGAACGATTCTTCGACCGTCCCGAGTCGGCCGCCGCGCAGGAAGCGAACTTGCACGGACGCGTCGCTCGCGATCGTGCCGATCGACAGGCGATGTCGCCGGGCGATTCGTTGATCGAGCACGCGGTACAGGCCATCGACGAACTCGACGCGCCGGTATTCGGGGTAGGCCCGCAACGATTCGCCGCCACGCGTCACGAAGTCGATGACCCAACTCCACTCGGCCGTCGACAGGTCGCGATAGGCACGTGTCGTTCGCACTTCGTCGAACAGGTCCGCCGCGTCGAACCCGCCGCCGAGCGCCACGGTGACCGCGTGTTGGGCGAGCACTTCGAGCGGCTTGTCGGTGGGCTCGCGACCTTCGATCTGGCCCGCCGCGGCCGCGTTGCGAGCGGCGGCCACTTCGATCAGTTCGAGCGAGTTCGTCGGCACGAACGTCACGCGACTAATCCCGCCCGGCTGATGACCGCTTCGGCCGGCGCGCTGCAGTAGCCGAGCAACGCCCTTCGGGCTACCAATTTGCAGGACGCGATCGACCGGCGAGAAATCGACCCCCAGGTCGAGGCTCGACGTGCAGACGACGCAGCGCAAGCGCCCCTCGGCGAGGCCGCGCTCGATGAAGTCGCGAACCTTGCGGTCGAGCGAGCCGTGATGGAGTGCGATGATCCCGGCCCAATCGGGCTTGGCGGCCAGGATCGCTTGATACCAAAGTTCCGTCTGCGACCGCGTGTTCGTGAACACGAGGCACGATTGCGATTGTTCGATCTCGGCGATCACCTGCGGGAGCAACTTGAGGCCGAGGTGCCCGGACCACGGGAAGCGTTCGACCTCGGCCGGAATAACGCTGTCGATGATCGTCTGTTTCGGCAAGGCGGCGTGAACGATTCGGCCGGGTCGATCGTTGCCGAGCAACGCGTCGCGGGCGACATCGAGGTTGCCGAGCGTCGCGGAGAGGCCCCAGATGCGGAGCTTCGGCACCCAGCGACGAAGTCGAGCGAGCGCGAGTTCCGTCTGCGCGCCGCGCTTCGTTGAGAGCAACTCGTGCCACTCGTCGACCACGACGGCCCGCAGGTTGGCGAATCGTCCCGGGCCATCGTCGCGCGTCAGGAAGAGCGTCAGGCTTTCCGGGGTGGTGACGAGTACCGTCGGCAGGCGAGCCGATTGCTTGGCGCGAATGCTCGCCTTGGTGTCGCCGGTGCGGGCCTCGATCCGCCAGTCGAAGCCGAGCCCGGTCGCGGCTCCTTCCAGCGCCGCCAACGTGTCGGCGGCCAGCGCCCGCAACGGCGTGATCCACACGACGCGAAGCGGTTCGTCGCGACCGGTCGCACCGTCGGCTTGGGCTTCAATCATCGGGCCGAGAAACGCGGCCAGCGTCTTGCCGGTGCCGGTCGGCGCGTGGATCAGGCCGCTTTCGCCGTGGGCGTAGGCCGACCAAACTTCACGCTGGAACGCGAACGGCTTCCAGCCGCGTTCGGCGAACCATTCGTCGACCGTGCGTACGACCCGTTCCGACTTGGCCGCGCGAGCCCGACTCATGTCACGGCCCCGGGGAGCAGTTTCTTGAGCGTGGCCAGTGTGTCGGCGTCCGCCGGCTTCTTGTCCGTGCGCCAGCGGAGCATGCGCGGGAACCGCACCGCAATCCCCGACTTGTGCCGACCGGAAGCCTGGATCCCCTCGAAGCCGAGTTCGAAGACCAGCTCCGGCTTCACGGTCCGCACCGGGCCGAACGTTTCGATCGTGTTTTTTCGAACGAACGCATCGACTTGCTTGATCTCGGCGTCGGTCAGGCCGGAGTAGGCCTTGGCGATCGTCACCAACTTGCCGTCGTCCCAGACGCCGAACGTGTAGTCCGTGAACAGGCCCGCCCGCTTGCCCGAGCCGCCCTGGGCGTAGATCAGCACGGCGTCAATGGTGAGCGGGCTGATCTTCCATTTCCACCAATCGCCCGTCACCCGCCCAACTCGATAGAGGGATGTCTTTCGCTTCAACATCAATCCTTCGACATTGCGTTCGCGGCTGCCGGCCCGTGTCGCGGCGAGTTCATCCCACGTCGGCGCTTCGACGATTTCCGAAAGAATCAACGTTGGCGACTGCAATCGGTCGGCGAGTTCCTGAAGCCGCTCACGCCGCCACGACAGCGCCTCGGCCCGAACTTCGCGGCCCTCCCACTCGAGCAAGTCGTAGCCGATCAGAACAACCGGCACCTCGTCGAGCAGTTTTTTGCCGACGGTCTTGCGGCCGATGCGGCGTTGCAAGTCGCCGAACGGCAAGACGCGGCCATCCCTCCACGGCAGGATCTCACCATCGAGGACCGTGCCGTCCGGCAACCATTCGCCGAGTTGCTGAAGTTCGGGGTAACGCTCGGTGACGAGTTCTTCGCCGCGCGTCCAGACAAACGTGCGGCCCTGACGACGAATCACCTGGCTGCGAATGCCATCCCACTTCCATTCCGCCTGCCACTCCGCCACGCTGCCTAACGATTCCGGCGGGTCGCTCAACGGATGGGCCAGACAGAACGGATATGGCTGGCTCGCTTCGGCATCGCCGGCGTCGGGGGAGAGCAAGCGGGCGAATCCCTCGGCGGTCGGCTTCCAGTCGCCCGTGAGCCGATGGGCCACGACTTCGGCGGGCACGCCGCCGGCCCGACTGAGGGCTCGCGTCACCAGCAACTGGGACACGCCGACGCGAAACGCCCCAGTAATCAGCTTGTTCCAGACGAAAGCCTGGCGTTCATCCATCGCCGCCCAGGCGGCCAGGACTTCCACCTTCTGTTTCTCTTCGCCCGCTTCGCGAAGCGTGAGCAGAATCGTCTCCACCCAATGGGTCAGCGATCGATCGGACGATTCCGTTGGCGCGGGCAGGATGAGTGCGATTGATTCCGCCAGGTCGCCGACGACCGATCGACTCTCTTCGAAGAGCCATTCGGGCACGTTGGCTAACTCGGCCGCCCAGGCCTGAAGCTTGCGGCTCGGGACCGCTTGACGGGGCTTGCGGCCGGTCAGGAAGTAGACGGCCCAGGCCCCTTCGGCTGGGTCGACCGACTGAAAGTAGTCCGTCAACGCCGCGACTTTTTCGGTGGTCTTGGTCGTCGAATCGAGTCGAGCGTAGAGATCGGCGAAGGCCTTCACGATTCGGCCTCCGGATCATCCGCTTCGCCCTCGAAGGCCGTCTTCAACCCGCTGGCGTCGAGGCCTAACTCGCGCAGGTAGCGCACGACCGGCTCGATGAAGCCGTGCGTCACCCAGACTTGCTCGGCACCCGATTCCTTGACCGCCGTGAGCAACCCGGGCCAATCGACGTGATCGGAGAGAACGAACCCCCGATCGACGGCGCGCCGTCGCCGGGCACCGCGAACGCGCATCCAGCCGGATGCCATCGCGGTCGAGGCGTCGCCGAACTTGCGGGCCCAGGGGGAATTGTGCGTGGATGGGGGCGCGACGATCATCGCGCCCG
>JANLUE010000296.1:0-2690 GCA_031363325.1 Gemmataceae bacterium | reverse complement strand
TGGCCGGGGCAACGCCGCCGCAACTTGAATCGCTTGCACCCAACGCGGGCCAACGCGGCACGGAGTTCACGCTCACGTTCGTCGGCGCGCGGCTGACCGGTGCCGAGGAATTGCTGTTCCACGGTTCAGGCGTGACGTGTGCGAAGCTCGCGGTCGTATCCGAGAACGAAGTTGTGGCGACGCTCGTCGCGGCGAAGGATTGCCCACTCGGCGAGCACGCCTTTCGACTTCGCACGCCGGGCGGGCTCTCGGAACTCCGCACGTTTCAAATCACGCCGCTACCAATTGTTGTTGAGAAAGAGCCGAACGACACGCCACGGACGGCCCAGCCCGTCTCGATGAACGTGAGCATCTGCGGGTTCGTCGAGTCGGCCGGGTCGGATTGCTATTCGGTCGTGTTGCAGAAGGGGCAGCGACTGTCGGCCGAAGTGGTTGGCGTTCGACTCGGCGGCGAACTGACGGACACGGCCCTGACCGTTTACGGGCCGGATGGCAAGGCGATCGCGACGGTCGATGACACGCCGCTCTTTCATCAGGACCCGGTCGTCTCGATCGCGGCCCCGGTCGCGGGCACGTTTGTGGTTCAGGTCCGCGAGACGAGTTTCGGCGGCGGCGAGAATCATCGATACGTTTTGCACCTCGGCGACTTCCCGCGGCCGACGGCCGTCTTCCCGCCCGGCGGTCCGGCCGGCTCGACGACCAACGTCACGTTTTTCGGCGACGGGAACGGCGAATACTCGCAGGCACTGCAACTACCGAAGTCGGCCGAGGGGTTTCAACTTTATCCCACCGTGGAAGGCGTCGCGGCCCCGACTCCGAACCCGTTCCGCGTCTCGAACTTTCCAAACGTCCTCGAAGTCGAACCCAACGACGATGTCCAACACGCGACGCCGAGCGCCGTAGGTTGGCCAGTCGCGTTCAACGGCGTCATCGCTTCGGCCGGCGACGTGGATCACTTTCTCTTCAAGGCGACGAAAGGCGATGTCATCGACGTATCCGCATACGCTTATCGGATCGGTTCGCCGCTCGACACGGTCGTCGCGGTCCTCGATACGAAGGGTGCGTTGCTCGCGGCCAACGACGACGATGAAACCCACGACAGCCGGGTGCAAGTTTCGATCCCGGCCGATGGCGAATACATCGTTCGCGTGACCGACAAGCGCAAGCAAGGCGGGTCGCGCTTCATCTACCGGATCGAACTCGATCGACCGAAGGCCGGCCTCGCCTTGTTCCTGCCGGGCCCGCTCCGCAAGACCCAGGAACGCCAGGTCATTTCGGTGCCGCGCGGCAATCGTGTAACGGCGTACCTCGCTGTTCGACGGGATGGCTTCGATGGGCCGGTTACGTTGACTCCCAGCGAACTTCCAGCCGGCATCCGACTGACGCCTCGGCCGATCCCGGCCGGCGAATATCTCCTGCCGATCGTGATCGAAGCTTCGCTCGATGCCCCCCTGGGCGGCCGACTCGTCGAGATTCGTGGAGTCGGCGGCGATCCAAAAGCCCCCGTCGTCGGTGGCTTCCATCAGGAATTGAACCTCGTGCCGGGGCCGGGCGATTCGACATTCCACGCAATCGCGCTTTCGAAACTCGCGATCGCCGTGGTCGAGGAAGCGCCGGCCACGGTCTCGGTCGTCGCGCCGGCCGGGCCGATCCCGGTGGACGGAACGCTCGACCTCAAGGTCCGCGTCGAACGAGCGAAGGAATTCGCCGAACCGCTCGAGCTCTCGTTTCCGGCTCTGCCGCCGGGTGTCGAAGCGCCGGGGACCGTGATCGTGCCGGCGGACAAATCGGAAGCGACGGTGACCTTGATCGCCCATCCGACGGCCGAGATCGGCGATTGGCCGTTGATCGTCGAAGCCAAGATCGCAACTCCCGCCCGCGTCGCTCGTGACCCGAGCGCTCCCCCCACTCCAAAAACGCCCGGCACGCGTCGACCACGCCGATCGACGGCCATGTTCCCGCCAATTGCCGCCCCTCTGATTTCTGTTCGCGTTGCGGCCCCGCCGTTGAAGGGTCGATTCGAGACGGCCGCGGCCGAACAGGGCAAGGGCCTGACCATCACTTGCAAGCTCGATGGGCCCGCGAGCAGCCCTCTGACGGCAAAACTCGACGGCTTGCCGCCACGTGCGACGACCCAGGTCGTCGATGTCAAAGCGGGGTCGCGCGAAGTCGCCTTCAACGTCGCGATCGATGGAACGACCCCGCCCGGTGCGCACGCGTCGCTCGTGTGCGAACTGGTTGGCGAAGTCGGAGGACAAAAAGTCGTCTATCGGGTTGGGCGTGGCGGCACATTGACGATCAATTCGCCAGGCTCCGTTCGAACCGATGCGGCCGGCAAGCCGCTCAGCCCGCTCGACGCGCTTCGCCGCGCCGAGAAATCCAAGAACTAACTTCGACGAGGCCCGTTGATGCGCTCGTTTCTGTTTTTGTTCGTCGCGTCGCCGCTTCTTGCGGCGGAGCCCGTGAAACTCGTGGTAGCGCCGACGAGCGTCGAACTCACGGGCAGCCGCGATCGCCAAGGGATCGTCGTGCAAGCGATCTTCGCGGACGGCAGCACGAAGGACGTGACCGGCTCGGCCGAGATGTCCTTCGATCGACCGATCGCCACGGCGACGAACGGCTTCCTCGCGCCGGCCATCGACGGGTCCGCGACGCTCGCGATCAAACACGCCGGGCTGACCGTGAACGTG
>JANLUE010000248.1:0-4792 GCA_031363325.1 Gemmataceae bacterium | reverse complement strand
GACGTTCATCGGATGGTAGCCCGACGCGTCAGCGAGGGAGTGCGTCGCGAACAAGAAGTCGCTCGCCGTCGCGGAATTTGGCGGACCCTCGCTTACGCGTCGGGCTACCATCCGACGAACGTCAACCGTATTTGGGACGTGAGGTTCACCCTCGCTGACGCGTCGGGCTACCATTCGATGTTTGATTGCCGCCCGTGACTGGATCAACGAAATGCATCGGCGTGAATGTGGGTTCCACCGGCGGCTAACGCCGCCGGCTCGCTGGTCGCGTGTGTTGGAAGCAAGTCGCACGGGCAGCGAGTTGACCCGATCACTCGCGCAGCCGGTTCGCCGAATTGCGTGGGGGGCAATCACTTCGAGCCTCCCCCGGCCATGAGCCGTTCCAGGTAGCCCGCGAGGAGCGAGAGTGGATAGCTGATGAACAGGTAGATCAGTCCGATCACAAGCGCCAGTTGTAACGCGAGTTCCCGCTCGAACTTGTACTGGTAGTACAGGCCCGTCAGTTCCGTGATCAGGATCGCCGAACAGATCGACGTGTCCTTGAACAGAGCGATGAAATCGTTCGTGACTGGCGGAATCACGATCCGAATCGCTTGCGGCAGAATCACGCGGCGGATGGCCGTCAGGGGCGACATGCCGAGCGCGAGGGCGGCCTCCATCTGGCCCCGTGGGACGGCTTGCAGGCCCGCCCGATAGTTCTCGGCCTCGGCTGCGGAGTAGTTGATGGCGAGCCCGAATACGCCGACGTAGAACGGATGAACCGACAAAAGTTCGGCCAAGCCTTCGCCGCCAAGAGCCCGGACAAGGTTCGGGATCATAAAGAACCAAACGTACATTTGCAAAAGCATCGGCGTGCCGCGCAGTACTTCCACGTAGGCCGTCAGCAGCCAACGCAGTGGAGCGGGGCCGTACATACGTCCGACGGCAACGAACATGCCAATCAAGATCGCGAGCGGCATCGAACAACAGGCGAGCTTGACGGTCATCACCGCGGCCAAACCGATCTTGCCCGCGATGTCCGAAAGCGTCAGGCGTTCTTTCGTTTCCTCGGTCGGTTGTTCGGTCACGACCACGCCCGGCGGCCAGGGGCGAAGCTGCTTGTACGCGAGTCGCTCCTGGGAAGTGTCCCACAACTTGTACTTGCGGTAGATCGCTTCGAGTTCGCCGGAGGCCATCGCGGCCTTCAAGGCGACGCTGATCTGCTCGCGAAGTTCGGCGTCTTTGGGCCGCGTCAGGATCACGTAGTAGCCCGCGTCGATCCCCGGCCCAACGACTTTGAGCTTCTCGCGGCGGCCGCCTTCGACGTAATAAATCGCGGCCGGCGAATCCTGCACCGTCGCGTCCATGCGCGCGCCGTCCTCGACGAGTTGAAACGCCTCATCCACTTCCTTCGAAGGCAACCGTTCGATCGCATCCTTGAAGGTGTCGCGCAGATAGCGTTCCGCATACGAACCGCGCAGGACGCCGACGCGATATTTCTTGCCGGGGGGCGGGTTCTTCAGATCATCCCAGGTTCGGATGGCCTGATTGGAATCGCGGACGATGAGCCGTAGCGTGTAGGCGAAGTAGGGGACGCTCGACGGAAGGGCCGCTTCGCGCTCGGGCAGGAACTCGAGGCCGTTGAGCGCGATATCGATGTTGCCGCGTTCGAGCACGTCCGGGATCGTATCCCAGTCACACTGAACGAATTCGGGCGTGCGCCCGAGTTTGAGCCCCAGGAGTCGTGCGAGTTCGACTTCGAAGCCGACCTCGCCCTTACCGGGCTCTTCGTAGATGAACGGGGCCCCGCCGGCTTTGTCCCCGCCCCAGCGGAGCGGCGGCCCTTGGGCCGAGACGGCGGTTGCGGAAGTGAGGGCGATTGCGAGTAGGAACCGGAACGGCCATGCGTCCAATTCGGGTGACTCCCCAGCGCGGCCGGGCGACTCCGCGAATGGAATAATACAAGCAGGTGAGCGGCTCGCTGTCAACGCGCGAGCCGGAGAATGTTCGCGACCCGCCCGATCCGGCGGAGATTCGGGCGTCAAGCGCGGCCGCCCGACTCAGCATCACGCGAGTGGTAAGTCCATTCGAAGGTCGCGCGACATGCCCGAGCGGGTTCACCACAATCGACCGGCAAATCGCGCCGCCACGCGTGTGGCGATCCGTCAAAAAAACGCTATACTGTTCGTATGTCCATATCGCTTCCAATCCGAGGTCGGGGCACGGCCGAGAACCCGCCGAATCGGTTCGTGCCACTCTACCGCGAAGCAATCGCCGGCTGGACCGAGGAGGAAGACCCGGCCCCGCGCACGCAGTTCTATCGCGACGACACGCGAACGATCTTCTCGCACAACGACAGCCCCGATGTGCCTTTCGACGTTTCGCTGAACCCCTATCGCGGCTGCGAACACGGCTGCGTTTATTGTTTCGCGCGGCCGACGCACGAATATCTCGAACTCTCGGCCGGGCTCGATTTCGAAACGAAAATCTTCGTCAAGGAAAGCGCTCCGGAACTCCTGCGCCGCGAATTGGCGTCGCCCAAGTGGGTGCCGCGGACCGTGTCGATGAGCGGCGTCACCGATCCCTATCAGCCCGTCGAACGCCGTCTCGAGCTCACGCGACGGTGCCTGCAAGTCTTTGCCGAGTTCCGCAATCCGGTCGGCATCGTGACCAAGAGCGCTTTGGTCGCCCGCGATCGCGATGTACTCGGCCAACTGGCTTCGGTCGGCGCGGCGGCCGTGTTCATCTCGATCACGACGCTCGACTCCGATCTCGCGCGCACGATGGAGCCGCGCGCGTCGACGCCGGAAGCTCGCTTCCGCGCCGTCCGCGAACTCACGCAAGCCGGCGTGCCGGTAGGCGTGTTGATCGCCCCGGTGATTCCGGGGCTGACCGATCACGAAGCACCGGCGATCATGAAGGCGGCCAAAGAGGCCGGGGCCTGTTTCGCGGGCTACGTCACGCTTCGCTTGCCCTTCGGCCTCAAAGACCTCTTCAGTGATTGGCTCGAACGCCACTTTCCGAACAAGAAGGAACGCGTCCTCGGCCGCCTGCGCGACGCGCGTGGCGGGCAGCTCTACGACAGCAAGTATGGCTCACGGATGCGCGGCACCGGCGAATGGGCCGACCTGTTCTCGGAGATGTTCGAACTCCACCGCAAGCGCCTCGGCCTCGGCAAAAGCGGGCCAGTGTTATCGACGGCCCACTTCACGAACGGGCAATTGCGGCAGAGATCACTGTTTGAGGAGTAACCGGTTTTCGAGAAACGAAACTTGGCCCGAGTAATCCATCGGAATCGCGCGTTTCGTGTTCAATCGTGAAGCCACTGGTGGTGGAGCGGGACGTGCGAAGCACTCGAACGACTCGGGCCGGCTCGAATCAACAAAAAGGCATACGTCGTTCGATACGACGAGGCCGGAGGCTTTGAGCCGGACGAGACATCACGGGTCGGCGGCTCTGCCTGCTGCGATCCGAGGTGAAGAAAAACCGGCAACACCTCGAAGGAGCGGATAAACCTTGCAAGCCGCTTGAACGGTGTCAGTGTTCGGCGACCTCCTGCCACCCAGGTTTGCCGAGGCCGTCCACGAGCGGCAGGTCCGTTTTCCGGTAGAGCTTGGGGAACTCGAACAGCAGCCGCACTTCGCGATCACCCATGCGCACGAGCAACGACAGTTCCATGCGCAACTCGGCACCACTGCCGTCGTCTCGCCAAATCAGCGCGTGCGCACCGACGGCGAGACCAGTGACCTGCACATCGGCAGCCTCGCTGTTCCCCGAGTCGCCCCACTCGTAGCTGATTTGGTTCAGCACCGCCGAGTCGAGGAGGGCGTCGCTATCGTTAATCAGGTAGAAACTCCACTCCTTGCCGTCGCCCAGCGCTTCACGGCAGGCGGCTACGCGGCAACGGATCGCCTCGCTCTTCTTCATTGGCCCGTGCCCTCCTTCGCCGAACGACCAAGCTCAGCAGCGGCGGGGGCTACTGTAAGCTGTGACCCTGGCACGAACAATCCCGACGCCGCGCTGAGAAGGTCGGCTCAAATCAGACAGGCTTGAATAGACAAATAGACATACGTCGTAAGATACGGCGCTCGGTAGTCGCTACCGCGTCCCCGTGGCCGACCCGAAAACGTGGCGCGGCCAGATCGCCGTCGTCGACCCGAAGGCCGGCAAGATCATCGAGTTATTGAAGCCGGAGAAAGACGAACCGATCGGCAACCTTGTGATCCACGGCGAACACTTGCTGACCCAGACACTCACGGAGATCGCCGTAAATCCGTTGCGGAAGGTCGCGAAGTGACTCACCCCATGCCGGGCAACCCATCGACGCTCGCCCGATTCGGTCGACCTGATACCGCAACACGCCTTCGCGGCCCAATTTGGAAGCGGCACGAGTGAATTTCACGGGCGCGCGAGAACTGAAGCATTACAATGGCGATGTCGAATTGGGGCCGAACATGATTCGCCGTACCTTTCTCGCCGACGTTGGTCTGGGCTTCACGGGGCTCGCGCTCGGGTCTCTGCTCCACGACGATGGCGTCGTCCGGGCCGACGCGCACGGCACCTGGGCACCGCCCGACGGCAAACCCCATCACGCGCCGAAGGCCAAGAGCGTCATCTGGGTCTATCTGTCGGGCGGGGTCAGTCAGCTCGAGAGCTTCGACCCGAAGCCGCTGTTGAACAAGTACGCCGGCAAAACGTTCACCGATACGCCGCACGCCGATCCGTTGAAATCGCCGCTGTTCGCCAAGCACTCGCGCGACGTGGTCGGTGGCACGCGGCCCTATCCGAAAATCTTCCCCCTCCAGGTTGGCTT
>JANLUE010000195.1:0-7307 GCA_031363325.1 Gemmataceae bacterium | reverse complement strand
TCGATCACGCTCATGCCACGGGTCAGTTCACCCTGGACTTCCACGTCAACGTACAGCGATTCGAGCGTGAGAGTCGCGGGTCGAGCCAGGGCGACCACGCCGAGCACGTCCTTCAAATGGAACCCCTCGATCCCATAAAGGTTGCTGCTCGCCCGGATGCCGTAGGGCACGATTCGCCGCAGGAATGTGCACGTCGCCGAGTCCGAGTTCGGTAGTTCAAGAAGGTCGCTCGGCGAGAAGACGAGCTTGCGGGTCACGTCGAGCGGGATGAGCGTTGTCGCGGCCCCGCAGCGAAGGACGCGGCGGGCACCCATCGGATCGCAAAAGAAATGGAACTCCGCGACGGCCGACGCGTTGCCGGGCGCCTGCCACGAGCCGCCCAGAAAAACCACCCGGTCGATCAGGTCGGCGAGGTCGGCGTCGCGATCGAGGGCGGACGCGAGCATCGTGCCCGGCCCGCACACGACGATCGTGATTTCACGCGGGTTGGCCCGCACGAGTTCGACGATCAGCTTGTCGCCCGGCGTCGGTTGGTGCAGCGTGACCGGGGGAAGTTCGATGTTGCCAAGCCCGTCCGGCCCGTGCAACTTCGTGCCGTCGATGTCGTAATGAACCGGCAACGCGGCCCCGAGGCGAGGCCACTTCGGCGGGTCGATCGCGTTGATCAACAGATGGACGTTTTGCGTGGCCCGATCGTACGGGATGTTCCCGGCCGACGCGACGAGGGCAATCACGTCGAGGGCCGGGTCGTTCAGGGCGAGCGCCACGGCGAAGGCCGTGTCGATTCCCGGATCGGCGATCAGAATGACTTTCCGCGGCATAACCACCTGGTGGTTGAACTATTTCATTAAGCCGTCGAGCACTCGCCTGGCCGCGCCGGAGTCGATCGCGGTCGCGGCCATCTTGACGCCCGCTCGCAAATCCGCAACGGCGTGGGCCGCCAACAGGGCGGCGCTCGCGTTGGCCAACACGATCCGTCGACAAGGGCCGTCGGTTCCGGCCAGGATTCCGCGAACGATCGCGGCGCTCGCCTCGGGCCCGTCGGCTCGAAGCTCCGGCAACGCCACGGGCTCGAGCCCGAAGTTGTCGGCCGTCCATTCGAGCGATTCGACGCGACCATCGGTTACTCGGCGAACCATCGTTGGGGCCGACAGGCTCACTTCATCGAGCCCATCCCGGCCACAGACCAGGAACGCGTGTCGGGTCCCAAGTCGAGCCACCGCGCCGGCGAGCGGGTCGAGCAAGGCGGCATCACCGACTCCGAGCAACTGATGTTCCGCGCCGGCCGGGTTCAACAACGGTCCGAGCAAATTGAAGATCGTCCGCACGCCGAGCTTTCGCCGCAACGGTCCAACTTTCGCGAGCGCCGGGTGAAAGTGTGGCGCGAAGCAGAAGGCGAAGCCACAGGCCTCGAGCGTTCGCCGAGCCCAGTCCGGCCCACTTTCGATCGGCACGCCAAGCGCGGCGAGTACATCAGCGCTGCCGCTTCGACTTGAGACTGATCGATTGCCGTGTTTCACGACCCGCGTGCCCGTCCCGGCGACGACCAGGGCCACGGCCGTGCTCACGTTGAACGTGCCCGAACCATCCCCTCCGGTCCCGCACGTATCGAGGACCGGGCGAATCGCCGGGTTCACGCGAATCATTTCGCCGCGCAGAACCTCGACGGCCGTCGCGATCTCGTCGGCCGACTCCCCTTTCAGACGGAGCCCGACGAGGAACGCGGTCGCATGGGCCTCGTCGAAGTTGCCGCTCGTGAGGTCGCGCAGAGCCGCCCGCACGAGCGCCGCCGGGAGGTCGCGACGTTCGAGCAAGAGGGGCAGGCCGGCCGAATGCCAGTCGGGGAGCGCGGTTGCCATTCCACCTAATTTACCCGCTCGTCAATACTTCGGGCAATGGAAATGTTTGGGGGAACTCAATTCACTCGTCCGCCGAAATCGAGCCCATGATCGCGTGCAGGATTTCGCCACGCTCGTCGAGTTCATCGTCGTTGCACTGGGCCAGGATCAGCAAGGCACCCCCTGGGGCGTCCACGGCGCGGACCCAGCACGTGTTCGTCAGATCGAGATGGACGAAGCTCACGTCCACTCCCAGAGCCGGCTGACCGGCGATCGTATCGACCGAGTCCTCCTTCTCCAGGTTCGGATATTCCGCTTCGAGCCCGGCCACGGCGGCTTCAACCAGTTCGTCCGGATCGACGACACCGGGCACATAACTCACGACCAGGAAGGCGGTTCCGGGGCTTTGCAACGAGGCGGTCCAGGATTCCCCCTCGGTCTCGACCTCGAGTTGCCAGTCGCCCGGATGCTGAAACCGGACGCCCTCGCGTTCGAACATCTCCATCGACCGCCCTCCCGAACCTGCGATTTGTGCATTCTATCGTCGCGCGTGGCTGGCGAGAATTTTCCGTGAACCACACTTGTCAAACGTCGTATTACATTTTATAACTATGTTCGCGAAGGCATGCTATGCCCCCGGAGTGACCCCAAATGAATCGTCGAAACGCGTTTACCCTGATCGAACTTTTGGTCGTGATCGCGATCATCGCGATCCTAATCGGACTGCTCCTGCCGGCCGTGCAAAAAATTCGCAGCGCCGCCAATCGAATGAGCAGCGCCAACAATCTGAAACAATTGGGCCTGGCCCTGCACAATTACGAAAGCGCCCGCGGTCGCCTGCCCGGGATGATGCCCGCCGGGCCGAGCAACGCCACGTCGTTTGGCTTCTCCGTGCACGCTCAGCTCCTGCCGTACATCGAGCAAGAGAACCTCGGCCGACTGATCGACTTCAATCAACCGGTGTTCGTCGGCGTGTTCCCGACCCCATCGTTCCAACTGAACCCTCTGCTCCAGGCGGCGGCCCAAACCCCGGTCAAAACCTTCCTGTGCCCCGGCGATGGCCGCAGCCCATTGTTCACGACGAATAGTGGCGGCGGCGTTCACGCGGGCACGAACTACGTGATCAACCTGGGCTCGGGCCAGGGTGGGCCGGGTGCCAACTCGACGAACGGCTACGACTCGCGGTTCTCGTCCGACGGGATGTTCTTCTACGGACCGGGTGAGGTGATCGCGAGCATCTCCGATGGCACGTCGAACACGCTCTTCATGTCGCAATGCTTGCTCGGCTTGAATCAACACCTGACCGGCGTGTCCTTCGACGCGCTCACTCCCGATCAACGTCGTCGTCAAGTGGCATCGCTGCCCGGTAAAGGCTTGTACACGGGGCCGAGTGGAGCGAACCCCGGTTACGGGGCCAACCCGCCGATCCTCGACAACGAGTATCTCACCGCCACGTCGTTCCGCGGCAATCGTGGCGGTTCCTGGATGTGGGGCAACGCGACGGTCAATGGCTTCACGACCGCCTTGCAGCCCAATGCATCGGTCCCGGACAGCACGGCCCACGGCATGGGCTGGCTCTCGGCCCGAAGCAACTTTCCGGGCGGCGTGAACTGCGCTTTCGCCGATGGCAGCGTCCGCTTCGTCCGCGACGCGATCGACCTCGGCACGTGGCGAGCCATGAGCACGCGGGCCGGCGGCGAAGTGTACTCCGAATAATCCATCAACGAGGACGCCTCCATGAACGTGTCTCTGATCCTCGCCCTGCTGGTCGGCGCCAACCCGATCGCGACCGATACCTGGCCTGGGTTTCGCGGCGACGGGTCGAGCCGAACGGCGGCTCGCAATCTGCCGCTCACCTGGTCGCCGACCGAGAACCTGGCGTGGCGCGTCGCATTGCCCGGCTACGGGCAATCGAGCCCCGTCGTCTGGAAGGACCGGATTTACGTCACCGCCGTCGAAGGCATGGAGAAGGAGACGTTGCACATCGTCTGCTTCGATTTGGCGGATGGCAAGCGGCGCTGGGCCAAGTCGTTCCCGGCGACTCAGAAGGGGAAGAACAACCCGATGATGAGCCGGGCCGCCGGAACGCCAGTGGCGGACTCGTCGGGTGTCTGTGCGTTCTTTGAAAGCGGCGATCTCATTGCGTTATCGCCGGAGGGCGAACTCCGTTGGCAGCGGTCGTTGTCGAAGGACTTCGGCGAGTTCAAGAACAATCACGGCTTGGCCAGTTCGCCCGCGCAAACGGCGGAAAACGTGTTGGTTCTCGTCGACCATCAAGGCCCGTCCTTTCTGATGGCGATCCGAAAGGCGGACGGCAAAGACGCCTGGAAAGCTGACCGTCCGTCGCGAACTTCATGGACCAGCCCGGTCGTTGCGGAGGTGGCGGGAAAGTCGATTGCGGTCGTGAGCAGCGGCGGAGCGGCGACGGGATACGACGCATCCACGGGCAAGAAGCTCTGGGAACTCCAGGGCCTGACGGGCAACACGATGCCGTCGCCCGCCTTGGCCGGCGAATCGGTCGTGCTCGGTGCGACGGAGAACGTTCAGAAGCCGGACCTGGCCGCGTCGGCGAAGTCGAACTGTTGCCTCAAGTTGACGGCCGACGGGTTCGAGGTCGCCTGGCGTGCGAAGCGCGTCGTCGCCGGTACGGCGAGCCCGCTCGCGCATTCCGGGCACGTGTACCTGGTGGACAAGGCCGGCATTGGCCACTGTCTCGACGCGGCGACGGGGGAACTCCGGTTCAGCGAGCGCCTCGCGAATCAAGTCTGGGCCACGCCAATCGGGGCGGGAGAACATGTCTATTTCTTCGGCA
Source organism: Gemmataceae bacterium (assembly GCA_031363325.1). Taxonomy (GTDB): domain Bacteria; phylum Planctomycetota; class Planctomycetia; order Gemmatales; family Gemmataceae; genus SIAJ01. The sequence goes on along the minus strand of JANLUE010000195.1, from coordinate 2,657 downwards.
AAGACGGCGTGACGACGGTGCTGAAAGCCGGTTCAAAGTACGAAGTTGTGGCCGAAAATCGGCTCTGGTCGGCCGCGGACTTCGAGGCGCGCAAGGCCGTCGCCAAGAAGTCGGCCGAGATCCCAACGGGCCCGAAGGGTGGGCCCGCGAAAGGACCGGGCGGCGGCCCGGCGCTGCCGAAGGAAGAACTGGAAGCGATCCGGTACTCGGCGGTCGGCGACGTCGTTTACGGCGTGGCGGCGATCGATCGAACTTTCTTCGTGCGAACCGGGACGGAACTTTACTGCCTCCGGGCGGCCAAGTGAATCTTTGGAGAGCGCTGTGACGAAGCTGCCAGTCACCGTCCTTTCGGGGTTCCTCGGGGCGGGCAAGACCACTCTGTTGAATCACGTCTTGAACAATCGCGCCGGCCGAAAGGTCGCGGTGATCGTCAACGATATGTCCGAAGTGAACATCGACGCTCGGCTGGTCCGGGACGGCGGCGCGAACCTGAGCCGTACGGACGAAAAGCTCGTCGAGATGTCGAACGGTTGCATCTGCTGCACGCTTCGCGAGGACTTGCTCCAGGAAGTGGCCCGCTTGGCCAGGGAAGGCCGATTCGATTACTTGCTGATCGAATCGACGGGCATCTCCGAGCCGCTGCCCGTCGCCCAAACGTTCACGTTCGAGGCCGAGGATGGCACCGGTTTGTCCGACGTGGCCGACCTCGACACGATGGTGACCGTCGTGGACGCGGTCAACTTTCCGGCCGACTTCCGATCGGCCACGAGCCTCGCCGATCGCCGCGTCGCGATCGACGCGGAAGACGATCGCCACCTCGCCGAGTTGCTCACGGATCAGGTCGAGTTCGCGGACGTAATTGTGATCAACAAGGTCGATCAGGTGAGTTCCGAGGCTCGAACCGCGCTGGAGGCCGTGCTCGCCCGCTTGAACCCGCGAGCAAAGATCGTTGCCGCCGAGTTCGGCCGCGTGCCCCTGGACGAAGTTCTGAACACCGGTCGATTCGACATGGACGAGGCGGAGGCCGCTCCCGGCTGGACCCAGGAACTCGACCGCGAACGGCCATCCGAGACCGACGAGTTCGGCATCTCGAGCTTCGTCTATCGATCGCGCCGTCCGTTCCACCCGCAACGGCTTTGGAACTTCATGCACGACGGCACGATCGCCCGGACGCTCTTGCGCTCGAAGGGGTACGTGTGGCTGGCGACGCGAATGCCCTGGGTCGCACAGTGGTCGCAAGCCGGTCGGCTCGTGGAGTTGGGTCCGACGGCCTACTGGTGGGCGGCCACGCCGCGCGAGACCTGGCCCGACGACCTCCAAGGCGAAATCCGGTCCAACTGGCAGGAACCGTACGGCGATCGTCGCCAGGAAGTCGTGTTCATCGGCCAGCACATGGACCAGCCGGCGGTCCGAGCCGCGCTCGACAAATGCCTGCTGACCGAGCCCGAAATGAATATTGCCCGGACGCCTGGGAAGCACTCCGCGACCCGTTCCCCGTCTGGGCCGAGCCCAACCTTGGCGAGAAGGGAGCCAAATGACGCGCCGAACCAACCCGAGCGCCTGGGACGCCGCCGAGGTGGCGCGGATCGTTCAACCAGCGTGCGACGTACTCATCGTCGACCGACCGACGCCGACGGGCCTGGGCGAATTCCTTCGGGCGGTCCCAATCGGCACGTTTCGGGGCAAAGACACGCGCCGAACCGCCGACGCCGTCCTCAAGGAGGCGTTCGAGCAGATCGCCATCGACCATCCAACGGCCCGCGACGACGCGACCGCCATCTCGCGTTCGTTCCTCGCGCAATTCGGTTTGCGCCGAGCCAACCTCCGCCTCGAACTGGTCGATCGTCAGAGCTGCCCCAAGTTCCACCACGACCGTGTCTCGATTCGTCTGATCGTTTCGTTCGCCGGGGGCGGCACCCAGTACGTGCATCGAATCGACCCGGACCGAATCCATCAGGCCGAAACCGGGGCGCTCGTGTTCTTGAAGGGGGCCACGCACCCGACGTTCGCCGAATCCGTGTTTCACCGCTCGCCGCCGACCAAGTCGGGCGAGCGCCGTTTGTGCCTCGTGCTCGACTTCTGACCGTGCGTTCAAGGAATCTCCAATGCGTACCCAACTCGGCTGGCTGTTCGTGTTCCTGCTGCCCGTGGGCAGTGTCGCCGATGAGCCGGCGAAGAACCCCAAGACCGTCTTCGCCGCGCGCCTGATGTATCAGGACCATGACGCCCGCAAATTGAAATGGGCCGACGTCCGCGTGACCGAAGCGAACGCGTATTCGCTGACCCCGGTCGCCGACGTGTCCCGGTTCCCGACGCTGGACGCCGACAAGCAACGGCTCGTCCAGATGAAAGCCATCGACGGCAAAGTGCTTGTCGGCGTTCGGGACGAGGACGGCGGCAAGTTCGGGAGCGGCTGGGTGCTCCTGGCGACGAATGCCCGTTACCAGGATCACGGCGACCACGGGCACTGGTCGGCCAAGGACCCGCCGCTCGTCCTCGGGGCGCGGATCGACAAGGAACAGGGCAATCCGGCCCACGCCTACGAGTACGGTGGGCTGTTCTATCTCGCCAACGATCTGAAGAACGGCTACACGCAGTTCGATACGGCCGGCTGGCACAAGACGGTCGGCGGCGTTCCCGCCTTCAGGTCGCCGCCG
>JANLUE010000189.1:0-4344 GCA_031363325.1 Gemmataceae bacterium | reverse complement strand
TTCTTGGTTTTCAGACCAGCGGTCTGAGATTGTTCAGCCCACGGCAAGATGGCGCAGCCATCGCCGCCCTGGGTGAGCGGCCCGCCCCCGCGACGAATCCGCACGTGCCATCGCACGCATATGCGACGCACATTGGGTTCGCACGTCGGCCTTACGGCTCGACGCTCGCCTTGGTCTCATATCTTGGCGTTATCGACCTGGAGATTGATGATGCCCAAGAGAATCAACGTGACCGAAGAAATTGACCGGCTCGACCTGGTGGCGATCGCGCCGCACCCGGACGACCTCGAAATCACCTGCGGCGGAACGCTCGCCAAGCTCGTCCGACAGGGCTATCGCGTCGGCATCATCGATCTGACGTCCGGCGAGCCGACGCCGCGTGGGTCGGACGAGATTCGCGCCCGCGAAGCAGAAGCCGCACGCGCGATCCTCGGGGTACAAATTCGATTGAGCCTGGGCCTGCCGAATCGCGTGTTGATGGACTCGCCCGAGGGACGGTTTCGGATCGCGACCGAGTTGCGTCGCTATCGGCCGAGCGTGTTGCTCACGGTCGCGGGTCGAACGCCGGCCGCGTCGCCGGACCACCATCAAGGACACTTGCTCGCCGAGGCGAGTCGGTTCTATTCGCAACTCACCAAGTGGGACGATCGGTTCGACGGCACCGAGGCCTATCGCGTGCCGCATCTCGTTTACGCGCCGTTCCCCTTCGACGCCGAACAACGCCTCTGGCACAGTACGTTGGTGATCGACGTGACCGATACGATGGAACAAAAACTCGCCGCGATCGCGTGCTACGAATCGCAATTCGACCCGGCTCGCTTCGAGATGGTCAAGCACTTCATCGCGGGCCGAGCGGCCAGCGACGGGGCACGTTGCGGGTTCAAGTACGGCGAACTGTTCGCCCTCCCCCATCCGGTCGCGGCCACGGACCTCGTGAAACTCGTGCGAACCGGCAGCGCGCCCACCTTGCCCGAAGCGACTCCGGGCAAGGACCACCTACCGATGGGATGATGGTGCCACTCGGAAACTCACAGCCCAGGGGCTTTCGGCTTGATCGGGGCGTCCCAGGCGTTCGCGCCGCGGACCTTCACTTTCCGCGAATACACTTTGTCGCCGCACGCCGCGTAAATCGTATCGAAGTTCGGCCCGCCGAACGTGAGGTTCGCGACCTTGCCGTTCGGCGTCGGGATAATGCAATTCACACGGCCGGCCTGATCGCACACCTGCAACCCCATCCGCGTCGCGACCCAGAGTCGGCCATCGCGATCGACCCGCAGACCGTCCGCTCCGCTTTCGTCGTCCCGATCGTGAACGTGCAAGTGGTAATATTTCTGTTTGTGGGCGAGCGAACCGTCCGCCTGAATCTGGTAGCTGTAGACCCAGTGCGATCGACTGTCGGCCACATAGAGCAGCGACTGGTCCGGCGACGTGCAGATGCCGTTGGCGAACTTCAGGCCCGTATCCACGACCTTCTTCTCACCCTTCGGTGAGACGTAGTAGATTTCGTTCCCGCGCTTCGCGTCGAACGGGGCGGTGACGAAGATGGTGCCGTCGTGACGGACGACCAGATCGTTGCCGCGGAACCCGTCGGCGATCGCGGTCGATTGGCCGTTCGCGTCCCAGGCGAGGATCTTCGATTCCGTTCCCGAGTTGGCGTACAGTCGGCCGTCGGGGCCGAAGGCCTGGCCGTCGCCGCGCTTCGAATCCGCGAGCCAGACTTCCGGCTTGCCATCGACTACCTTGAACGTCTTGCTCGCCCCGACATCGTTGAAGAACACTTCTCCCTTGGCGTTGACGGCCGGGCCTTCCGTGAACTGATATCCCTCGCCGACGAGCTTCCAGCCTTCACCGGGAATCAAGATGTCCTTCATTTGCGGCGAACCGGCGCCGGCCTTAACGGGGTTCGGCCAATCCTTCCAGAGCCACTTCATCGCGTCGGGGAAGATCTTCGTGGCGTGATTTCCGTTGTGCCCGCCGTCGCCCCAGATGTGTTCCACTTCGTAGCCGGCGAACTTCAAAGCGCGTTCCATTTCCTGGTTCGCCATCCACCAGTCGCCGCCATAAATGTTCAGATCGTTGCTGCCGTCTTCGAGGAAGACGCGAATCGGCTTCGGTTCGACCTTGCGGACGAGAGTCGGGTAATCGTTGCCGCCCCGGAGTCCGACGTAAGTACCGATCGCGCTGAACACTCGAGAAAACGCGTCGGGTCGTTCCCACGCGGCCGTGAAGGCGCAGATCGCGCCGCTCGATGCCCCGCCGATGGCCCGGTCGTTGCCCGACTTCGAGAGTTTGATCGCCCGACCATCGGGGGCCGACTTCGTTTCGACGGCCGGCAGCAATTCATCAAGGAGAAAGCGAGCGTAGCTATCGCCGAGCCCATCGTATTCGTAACTTCGGTTGAATCGATCGAGCGCCTTGTCGGACGGTGCCTTCACGCGACCGTGCATCACGAACACGCCGATCGTGATCGGCATTTCCTTGGCCGCGATGAGTTTGTCGAAGACTTCGGGGGCCTTGTACTGGATGCCGTCCTGGTTCACGTACACGCACGCGCGCGTGGCGGGATCGTATTGCTTGGGCACGTAGACCCAGACCTGGCGCGTCGTGCCGGGGAAGACTTTACTTTGGTCGAAGGTGAACTCGAACACGTCCCCCTTGGGGACAGAGTCTTGTGCGGCGATTGTGGACGCAAACAGAAATGTGGATGCGAGAATGAGACGGAAGCGCATGGTGTGGCCCAGTCCGGACGGCGGGAGAGTTTCCCCGCGATTCTAGTCCGGACTGGGCCAACCGCAACGTCACCGGATCACCGTAGTCGGCGTCCCGTAGTCCCAACCCATAAAGGGAACGAAGTTGAACAGCAGTAGGACCAGCAATACGACGAGCAAGAGTCCGAGCACGCCGCTCGGCCCGTAGCCCCAGTTGCGACTGTAGCCCCATCTCGGCGTCGAGCCGAAGAGTAGGATCACCAAGACGATAATCAGCAAGAGGCCCATGACGACTCCTCGTGAAATTGAAAGGAACCTTTGTGGTGAAAAAATTCGACTCGAAGGCGATGCAACGCAATCACCGTGCCGCTCTGCACAAATTGATCGGCATGGGCATTGCTCCCCCGGTGTTGCAACGCATCGGCGGCGTTCCGCCGGTCGAGTCACACAGGAGACAGCATGTCAACGGGAACCAAGACGCCCATCGTCGAGAAGAAGAACCCCGAAAAGACGGTCGATCTGCCACCGAAAGGCGACCGGAACACGGATCCATTGAGTGGAGCGGCAGGATCGCATCCGATCGAAACGGGAATCGGGGCTGTCCTCGGTGGGGCAGCGAGCGGTCTGGCGATCGGGATGGTCGGGGGCCCGGTCGGCGCGGTGATCGGCGGAATCATCGGAGGGGCGGCCGCGGGTGGTTTGGCGGGCAAGGGAGTCGGCGAGCTGATCGACCCGACTACGGTCGATAACTGGCTGCGCGACTACTCCACGAAGCAGAAGCTCGCGAAAGGCGAAACGGCCGACACCTATCAGCCGGCCTATCACTACGGCGTGGCGGCGTCCGAACGACACTCTGGACGCACCTATGACGAAGCCGAAAAGGACCTCCGGAGCGAGTGGGATGCCGCTCGGGGAGATGCGGGCCTGGAATGGGACCGAGCCTGTGGGGCCGTCCAGGACGCTTACGACCGAGCACGCCGGGAACGAAGCGCTCACCGCGACGAGTCCAAGGCGAAGCGATCGTAGTTCGCGATGGCGGACGGCATCGGCCGTCCGCCGCGTTTCACCTTGAGTCCCGTCTTTCCGTCACGCGCTGAACCGATTTCTTCACCAGACCCACGACCGTCCAGCCGGTCAACATCCCCAACAGGTAGACCGCGCCGACCAGGGCCGGTAACGGCAGCGCTTGGTTCTGATTGAAATACTTGATCGTCACGTCGTCGCCGTTCTGGAACGCGAAAATGCCAACGGCCGCGACGAAGAGAAGCAGCAAGACGAGGTAAAAACCCTTCACGGCGAAGCTCCGTAATTGAGTGTGCTGAGTTATTCGTTCGGCCAGGCACTCGGTTTCAAACAGTCGCCGCCAATCGGTGGGTCGGCATCGGTCGACCGGGGCGCAGGCTTTGCGACTGACGAAACGAGACCGCGATCCCCGGCCGGGCACACGCCGCTTCGACGACCCGGCGAACTTCCTGCTCCAAGAGTTCGGGGTCGAGGGCGACGCGGGCGTTCACGATCAGGTCCATTTCCGTGGCCGACGTGTTCGAGGCGAGCGACAGTTCCGCCCCGGTCGCACTGCTCACCAGATTGGCGACGCCGAACGCTCCCACGGGGTCGAGGCCAATCACCTTGAGAT
>JANLUE010000158.1:0-3084 GCA_031363325.1 Gemmataceae bacterium | reverse complement strand
ATCTCAGGCCGTTGGCCTGAGAACCGAGGATCGATCGATCGTTGAAGAAACTCGTCTCGACCAAGTCTCTTGGATTGGTCTTCATCGAGTAAATCTTGAACGGCCGACGATTGTGAAATAACTCCCCAACGGTAGTTCGCTCGCCGCATTCGGCGTCTGTAATCACAGTTTCACCGACAACACACTTGTTGAAACCATACCCCCCGAATTTCACAATCAATTCGAATATCTCATCCGCCTTCTCTTCACTGAGCCCTCTCTCCGCCGCGCCTTTAACGAAGTCCACCCGGCGCGCGTTGATGATGTCTTCCTTCTTCTTGCTGATTGCTTTGATGCACGCGTACGCGCTCGAGAGTTCGATCCCGCCCAGGCGGTTCAGGATGCGCATGATCGCTTCCTGGTAGACCATCACGCCGTGCGTCTCGGCCAGCACTTCCTCCATCACCGGGTGCGAATACACCGGCTTCTTGCGGCCGTGTTTGCAGTCGATGTAATCGTCCACCATGCCGCCTTCGAGCGGGCCGGGACGATACAACGCCGTACACGCCACGATGTCCCGGATGTTGTCCGGCTTCATCCTCTTCAACAATTCGCGGATGCCCTCGGACTCGAATTGAAACACCCCCTTGGCGTCGCCCTTCTGCAACATCCGATAGGTTTCGGCGTCGTCCATGGGCAGCCGGTTCATGTCATAGTCGATCGATTCGAGCAATTCGATTCGCGCCCGGTCCTCCGGCGCGAGTTTCGCCTTCGCTTCCGGCGCGCCGCGTGTCCGCTTGATGAGTTGGACCGTCTGATCCACGAGCGAGAGCGTGCGCAGGCCCAGGAAGTCCATCTTCAACATGCCGACCTTCTCGAGGTCGCCCATCACCCACTGGGTCGTGATGGCCTGGCGGGTTTCTCCCGAATCGGCGTCCTTGCGCTTCACGATCTGAACGGGCACGTAGTCCGTGATCGGCCCGTTGGCGATCACGACGCCGGCCGCGTGCGTGCCCGCGTTCCGATTCGTGCCTTCCAACTTCAACGCGATGTCGATCCACTGGCGGACCAACGGATCGGATTCGTACTCCTTGCGGAACTCGGCCGACGAATCGATCGTCTCCTGTAGGGTCGTGCCCGGCTTCGGCGAGACCCATTTGGTCATGTAGTTGACGCGGTCGAGCGGGATGTCCATCACGCGGCCGACGTCTTTGATCGCGGCCTTCGCGGCGAGCGTGCCGAACGTGGCGATCTGGGCGACGCTCTGTTCGCCGTATTTTCGCTTCACGTAATCGATCACCAACTCGCGCCGGTCCTGGCAGAAGTCGATGTCGATATCGGGGGCTTCGCTGCGGTTCGGGTCAAGGAAGCGCTCGAACAGCAAGTCGTATTCGAGCGGGTCGACGTGGCTGAGGTACAGCGCGTAACTCACGACCGCCCCGCACCCCGAACCGCGGGCACTACACGGGATGCCGTTCTCGCGGGCGAAGCGCACGAAGTCCCAGACGATCAGGAAGTAACTCGCGAAGCCCATCTTGCAGATGGTGCCTAACTCCAGCTCGAGTCGAGCTTTCACTTCGGGCCGGGGCTTTTTGCCGTAGCGTTCCTTGACGCCTTGCGCGCAGAGCGTGCGCAGGAAGTCTTCCGGCGACTGGCCAGCGGGCGGTTCGAAGGCGGGGAAGTGGCGCTTCTTGAAGTCGAGTTGAATGTCGACGCCGTCCGCGATCAACTGGCTCTGCTTGACCGCGTCGGGGAACTCCGGGAACAGCCGATACATGTCGGCGGGCGAGCGGACGTAGTACGGGCTCTTCATCGCCCCTTCGGGATAATTCCGCCGCAGGGGATCGCGCTTCTTGCCGGTGTTGATGCAGAAGAGAACGTCGTGCGCCTCGGCGTCGTCCTGACAAAGGTAGTGGGCGTCGGCCGTCGCCACGAGCGGCACGCCGATCTTCTTCGCGATCCGGACCGCCTCCGGCGTGCATTGATCCTGCAAGTCGAGCCCGTTGTTCTGGATTTCGATGTAGAAGTCCTTGCCGAACAACTTCGCGAACCACTCGGCCAGTTCCTTCGCCTTCTTCGAGTCCCCTTTCAGAATCCAGTCGTTGAATTCCCCAGCGAGGCAGCCGCTCAGGCAGATGAGCCCCTCGCTATGGGCTTCGAGAACTTCGCGATCGATGCGCGGGTTGTAGTAGAAGCCTTCGAGGAACGCGATCGACGAGAGCTTGACGAGGTTCTTGAACCCGGCGGTGTTTTTGGCGAGCAACGTGAGGTGCGAATACGCGTCCCCCTGTCGATTCGCCTTCTTGTCGAGCCGACTGGCGGGGGCCAGGTACGCCTCGTAGCCGATGACCGGGTTGATGCCGGCATCGCGGCACTCGCGGTAAAACTCGATCGCCCCGTACAGATTGCCGTGATCGGTGATGGCGCAGGCCGTCATCCCGAGGGCCTTCGTCTGCGCGACGAGTTCGGGGACGCGGTTGGCCCCATCCAGGAGGCTGTAGTGCGTGTGGCAATGGAGGTGAACGAATTGACTCATGGCACCTGGCGGATGGGGAACGGACCCGTTAGAGGCTCGGCGCTCGGCATCGATCTCAGTTTACAACCCGCGCCCGCAATCGCCTGCCGCCCACTTCGTCCGCAAACTCCCCCATCGGCCCGACGTCGAATCGGCGCGTCAGCATGTCGATGAACTCGCCGACCAGTTCCACCTTGCGTGCGCCGGGCAAATTCATCGCCGGGAAGAAGTCGAGGGCTTGCACATCGTCGCCGCCGAGGAAGTCCAGCGGGTGTAAAAGAAGCGAAAGCTCCGTGTGGGTCCAGACGCACATTCGCAAGGCGATCGACCAATAGAGTCGCGCGAGGGCCGGGCTGAAGCACGCGAGGTACAGCAGATAGCTCACGTGGATTGGCGATTTGAAGACGGGCATCGTCGTCACGGGGACTTCGAGCATCGAGCCGGCGTCGGTGAGCCAGCGATACGGCCGGAGTGGTCGAAAGCCCTCGGCGAACGTGCCGAACAGTTGCGCCCGCTTGCGACGCTCGGCGGCGCTCAGCCCCTTCGATTGTGCGAAGTAGTAGGCACGGGCGAGCGGACCGAGGAACGTG
>JANLUE010000093.1:0-5119 GCA_031363325.1 Gemmataceae bacterium | reverse complement strand
CTCTTGTCCGCTACTTCAGTTTGCGAATCTCCGCTGGCGTGAGGCCGGTGATTTCAGCGATTTCGGTAACCGTCAGCCTTTTCTTCAACAGCTTCACGGCAATTACTTCACGTTCCTCCGTCTTGCCTTCCTCTTTGCCTTCCTGGTAAACGCGGGTCTGGCGCATGTCGGTGACCTGGAGCATTTTTTCGATCTCCTCGCGCGGCAACTTGGGGAACTGGTGGACGATCACCGTTTCAATGAATTGTAGCAGCTTCCGTTGCGCCTTGGGGCCCAGGCGGGCACGGCGAACGCGCGGGATCATTTGCCGGGCCTTCGCCAGGGCCACCTTCGGCTTGGCGGCGATCAGTTCGAGCACGCCCATGTCGAAGTCGTCCGGGCCGGCCGGCGGCAGTTCGTCGAGGTAGATGCGGCGAAGTTGATCGGAATCGATCAGGCATCGACACGTGCGGAGGTCGTGTTGCTCGAACGATCGACTGGGATAAATCACGACCACGATGAACTCTTGCTTGCCCTCCGTCTTGATGAGGCAACGACTGAGTTTTCCCAGGATTTCCGCGTACAGGAGTTCCTTTCGGTAGAACTGGGCCTCGACCAGATAGGCCGGCCCGGCACTCGGGTCGAGCGGCAGGAAGACGCCATCGATCCGGAAGGAGGTCGCCTTGAGTTCGAGCACGTCGACCCGATATCGCCGCGCCTGCTTCGGATCTTCGCCGAGCACCTTGAACAGGGCTTCGGGTGCGTCGCGGAAGAAGCTGTCGAAGAGGGAATCGCTTTCCATGCCGAAGTGATATGGGAGAATCGGTCACTCGATCTCCGTCGCGACGATTTCCACTATCGTTGGAAAGGCACTCGGCACGACTGGAATTGTTGCGAGCCAAGAAGCCAACAACATTCGGAACTCTACCCAAGAAATGCAAATGATGAAGGCGTTGGCTGGGAACGAACTATCCTCCGAGCGGGCTGATGGTCGCTGCGCGGTCGAGGGGGTCTCGTTCGCCTACACCTGTCGCCCGACGATTCAAAAGATTTCCTTCTCTCTCGCTGGTGAATTCCTGACCTTGCTCGGCCCGTCCGGCTGCGGCAAGTCGACGCTGCTTAAACTCATCGGCGGCTATCTCACTCCCGCCGAGGGACGGATCACCGTTGGCGGTCGCGATGTGACGTCCGATCCACCCGAACGCCGCAACGTCGGCATGGTCTTTCAGAACTACGCCCTGTTTCCGCATCTGAGCGCGCGACGCAACATCAGCTTCGGGCTCGAAGTGCGACGATTGACGCGAGCCGCGATCAACGCACGAACGGACGAGATGCTCGCCCTCGTCGGGCTGACATCGGCCGAGGCCGAACGGCGACCGCACGAACTGTCTGGGGGCCAGCAGCAACGGGTCGCCCTGGCGCGAGCCCTTGCCTTTCGGCCCAAGTTGCTGTTGCTCGACGAACCGTTCGCCAACCTCGATCGTCACCTTCGCGATCAGTTGCGGTCGGAACTGCGGCGCGTGCAACGCACGCTCAGCGTGTCCACGATCATGGTCACGCACGATCCGGACGAAGCCCTCGCCGCGTCGGATCGCATCGGCGTGATGGCGAACGGTCGCCTCCTGCAAATTGGCCCCCCGGCCGAAGTGTACCGCTCGCCGCGCACGCCGTTCGTCGCCCGCGCGCTGGGTGAAACGAATTTGCTTGCCGCCCATCAATTCGGCAACAACTCGAATCAATTGTTCTTGATCCGACCCGAAGCGTTCACGATCGATGGCGACGGCCCGCACTCTTGGACTGGTCACGTAACGCGAGCGGAGTTCCTCGGGGCCGATCAATTCGTCGAAGTCGCATGCGCCGAGGGCCCAACGCTACGCGTTCGCACGCGGGCAAGCTCACCGGTCAGTGTCGGCGAGACGATTCGAGTCTCCGTGTCGGCCAATGACGTCTGGCCAATTCCGGAGGCCGACGAATGAGCCGCCGCCCCTACCTCCTGGCCGCCCCGGCAACGCTTTTGGTCGTCGGCCTGTTGCTCGGGCCGGCCATTTTGCTCGTGCGCATCAGCTTGTGCGCCGCACCGCAAGGTCGGGGGTTCTTCACGCCGGGCACCTGGACGCTCGAGAATTATCGAACGATCACGGACGCAGACGGCCTGCAACGCGTCGCCGAGACGTTCGCCTTTGGTCTCGGTGTCGCGGCGCTGACGTTGGCAATCGCCTACCCGCTCGCGTTGTTCATTTGGTCGCTATCACCAACCGGCCGCCGACTGGCACTGGGCCTTGTGTTGTTGCCCAAGTTCGCGAACGGGCTCGTTCTGTTATTCGGTTTGCAACAACTGCTCGGCCCCGTTGGGCCAATCTCCCAAGCCATCGCGACATTTGGCGAGCCGCCACTGTTGACGCGCAACTGGTTCGGAGCGCTCATCGGCGAGACGTATCTCATCGTGCCCTACGCGGTGCTCTTGCTCGTCGAACAGTTGAGTCGCCTCGACGCGAACCTCGTGTTGGCCGCGCGTGGACTCGGTGCCTCGCGCTGGCAAGCGTTCCGCCGCATCGTCTGGCCGCACTCGACGCCGGGCCTGTGGCTGGCGGGCGAATTGGCCGCGATCTGGGGCATCGGCGCGTTCCTGGGTCCGATGATCCTCGGTGGGCCGGCGAATGCGACGTTGGCCGTCGACCTGCACCGGCAAGCGTTCGACTACGGCCGCTGGCCCCGCGCCGCGGCCGAAGCGATTCTTCTGATCGGCACGGCCATCCTCGCTTTGATCGTCGCCGCCGGCCTCCGAAGGTGGAGGGCCGCATGAAGATCCTCGGCTGGCTGGCGATCGCGCTACTGCTCGCGCCGTTCGGGTACGCGGTGTGGATTTCGTTTTCGCCGGACACGTTCCTAACACCGCCGACCGGCTCGTGGTCGCTCCGTTGGTACGTGGAATTCGGCGAGAATCGGCGCTGGTCGGCCGCGTTGGTCCGAAGCCTAACGACCGCGCTCGGGGCCTCGCTCGTCGCCGTGAGCTTCGGAACTCCGCTCGCCTACGCGGTCGCACGGCATCGCTTCCGTGGTCGAAGAATTGTCGCGTCCATCGCCATTGCTCCGGCTCTGGTCCCGCCGGCCGTTCTGGGAATGGGGTTGCTGCCGTTCCTGTTCGTGGTCGACTTGTGGGGCTCGCCGATTGGACTAATCCTCGCGCATGGACTGCTTGGATTGCCGGTCGTGTTGCTGATCGTTCGTTCGAGCCTCGACGGCCAAAGCCCGGATATCGAACTCGCCGCCCGTGGACTCGGTGCCAGCCCCTGGCAAGTCGCCCGCCGTGTAACGCTCCCATTGATCCGCCCGGCCATCCTGGCGGGTGCCCTCGCCGCGTTCGTCGGCTCGCTGAACGAAGGCCTGGTGAGCTTGTTCCTGGCGACTCCCTCGACGGAAACCCTGCCGGCCGTCGTGTGGCCGCAACTCCGCCACGCCGCGAGCCCCCTGGTCGCCGTCGCCTCGACGATCAGTGCGTTCGCCGCGGCGCTAGCTTGCTGGGGTGTGGCGGCCTTCGGCCACGCCGCGCGAAAACCCGGGCCGAAGCATCGAGGCGAAGGAAACTGAGTTGGGATCGGGTCGTCGGGTCGGACAATTCGCTTTCCCGCTTGCATGCACAGGACGCATCGACTACTGTTTAGTTGGGAGAGATTTCGATCTCCACCACTCGAACCGGGCCAATCGGCCCAACCCGTCTGAATGCTCGTTCGTGACGACGCCTTCTATCAAGCCATTCAAGAAGATCCCGACAACGATGGCCCGCGCCTAATCTACGCGGACTGGCTCGACGAATCCGGCCGCGAATCGCCTGCCGCGTTTGCGGAGTTCATTCGCGTCCAAGTCGAGTTGGCGCGATTGCCACCGCAATCGAACCGGGCGGTCGAACTGTGTTCGCGCCAGGACGCGCTGCTCGACGAATGGCGCGACGTTTGGCTCGGCGATCTGGCGAAGACGTTCCACGACTGCACGTTTCGCCGTGGCTTCCTCGAAGCCGTTCACGCCAGCTCGCTCGATTTCCTGGAGCATGCCCCCGATTGGTTCGAGCGCTGGCCGACGTTGAGCGTCGCCAAACTGACCGGGTCCTACCACCACATCGGCACCCTCGCCGAGTCGCCGTGGCTCGCGCATCTGCGTGGCCTCGACCTCAGCGACAACGAACTCGGCGCCCAAGAAATCAAGCTCCTGTCCGACTCGCGCTTCATCGCCCTTCTCGAAGCCATCGACTTGAGCAGTAACCCATTCGGTTCGGAGGGCGTGAACTGGCTCGCCAATGCCCAATTCGCCGACGAACTACGCGAACTCTGTTTGGGCGATTGCGGTATCGGTCGGATCAACGACTTACTGGGCCTTCGCGCCACACAATGGCGTCGAATCGATCTGTCCAACAATCATCTGCGACCGTCCGACGCGATTCGCTTGGCGGAATCGGAAGCCCTCGGCCATGTGACCGCCCTCGACTTCGGCGGCAATCCGATTGGCGACATCGGAACCACGGCGCTCGTTCAATCTCACAATGCCGCGAATCTCGTCTCGCTCGGCCTCGCGAGTGCGGACGTCGGCGACAAAGGCCTGATCGCGCTCGCCGAGTCGACGAACCTGACGAGTTTGCGCAACCTGGACGTCCGCAGCCACACGAGCAGGCCTGTCTTCGACCGGCAACGTCTTCTCCAGCACTGGGACGGAATTGGCGATTTGGCCGCGTCGAAGCTAATGGGACAACTTCGACGACTACTCGTCTGTTCCGATGAAGGACCCATGGGCTGGACGGATCATGTGCTGACCGTCGGCCGATCTCCGCGTCGATCGTCCGTCGCGACCGACTTCTGGACAACGAGTTGGGCCGTCGGGCGACGATCGACCATCGCGACCGACTACCACTTGGCGACCGACATGGCGAGCGAACTTCGGAAATCCCGCGATCTGATGCCGACTCGCCTCGACGAGTGCGATGTGGCGGAGATCTGGTGGCTCGGCGATGCCGGCCGACGACAGCGCTGGGTGCATGCTGAACAGGCCGCGAGTAAACAGTACGCGATTCGATCGGACTGGGAGTGTTGGGACGACCATTGACCGGGGGTCCACTCTTTGGTCACTCACGGCCCGCCGAACAGGTCGGCGA
>JANLUE010000075.1:0-2513 GCA_031363325.1 Gemmataceae bacterium | reverse complement strand
GGGCACGCCGGACGTGCTCGGCAGTTATGGCACCTACCAGTATTTCGCGGAGGACGGCCCCGAGGAGCCGTTGAGCGAAGGGGGCGGCAAGCGAACCAAGTTGAGCTTCGACAATGAGACGGCGCGGGCCCGCTTGGTCGGCCCCGAGAACAGTTTGCTCAAGGCGCCGCAATCGGCCGAGCTCGACTTTCGCGTCCACCGCGATCGATCGGCGAACGCGGCCGTGATCGAATTGCCGGGCCAGCGAATCGTCTTGAAGCCGGGCCAATGGAGTCGCTGGGTTCGCCTGAACTTCGACTTGAGCACCCCGTCGTTCCTGCCGACCAAAAGCGTCCGCGGGATTTGCCGATTGTACCTTCAAGAGGTCGCGCCGAACTTTCGGCTGTACGTGAGCCCGATCAACGTCGATCCGGCCGCGCCGGCCGTCCCCATTTCCGAGCCCGCCTCATTCTCGGCCGACCTGGCGAAGTCGATCGGGCCGTTCTACACGACGGGATTCCAGGAAGATCACAAAGCCCGCACGAACGGGATTTTCAACGACGATGAGTACCTCAAGCAGGCCACGCTCGTGTTGGAGGAACGGTTCGCCTTGCTCGAACACGCGATCCAGAACTACGACGATGGCCTGCTGTTCTTCTATTTCTCGAGCTCCGATCTCCAATCGCACATGTTCTGGTGGCACGGCGACGAGCCGCATCCGAGCCGCACCCCCGCCGAGGCCACCAGGAACATGGCCACCATTCGCCGCCTGTACGAACGGCTCGACGCCGTGATCGGCGATCTGTTCGACCGGTACGGTAGCTCCGCCACGATCCTGGTGATGAGCGACCACGGGTTCGCCAACTTCGGCTGGCAATTCAACCTGAACTCCTGGCTCCGCGATTGGGGCTATCTGCAATCGAACGAATGCACTTCCATCATGCGCGATGTCGATTGGTCGCGGACCAAGGCGTACGGCCTGGGCATCAACGGGCTCTATCTCAATTTGAAGGGCCGGGAACGCGATGGCATCGTCGAGCCGGAGGAAGCCGACGAACTGATGGCCGAGATCACCAGCCGCCTCGTTGACTCGACCAAGTTCGACGATCGGCCCGTCGTGCGTGGCGTCTATCGTTCGTCGCACGTCTATTCGGGTGAGGCGACGGCCCTCGCTCCGGATCTGATCGTGGGCTATCACCGGGGTTTTCGCGCGTCCTGGGCGACCGTTCTCGGCGACCTCGAAGCCGACACGATCTCGCCGAACCAGGAGGCCTGGAGTGCCGACCACTGTGCCGACGCGCTCGAAGTGCCCGGCGTCTTGTGGAGCAACCAGCCGATTCGCGGCGACGCGCCGTCGCTCGTCGATCTGGCCCCGTCGATCCTCGCGGCCTACGGCCTGCCGACGCCGGCCGCGATGACCGGTCGCAATGTACTCGGCGATTGATTTTCTCAACGGAGGAGCGCGGGCGTGGCCAAGATCAATGTTGAATCGACCCTCTACGATCGGGCGAAGAAGGCGGCCGAAACCGCCGGCTACAGCGGCGTCGAAGAGTTCGTCGCCCACTGCCTCGAGAACGAATTGAAGAAACTCGAAGTCGACGCCGTCGAGGACCAGGTCGCCAAGCAACTTCGCGGCCTCGGGTACATCGAATGATGGACGCGCTCACGTCGCTCGTCGTCTGGCTCAACGCGGTCGCGAACGCGCTCGGTCGAATTCTCACGCCCATCGGCCTGGTGCCCGGGTGGCTCTCGACCACGTTGATTGCGATCGCGACCGGGTTCGCCATGCTCCTGGCGTTCAAGTACACGTCGAATCAGCGGGCGATCAAGCGGGCTCGGCGCGACATTCGCGCCAATCTCCTGGCCGCGAAGTTGTTCCGCGACAACATCGGCCTGGGGTTTCGGTCGCAGGCCCGCGTCGTGATCGGGGCGTTTCGATTGTTGATCCTCGCGATTGTTCCAATCTTGGCGATGTCCGTGCCGATGATCTTGCTGCTCGCCCAACTCGGGCTGTGGTATCAGGCCGCGCCACTTCCCGTCGGGGCCGAGACGGTCGTGACCGCGAAATTGTCCGGAGCGGTCGATTCGCCGTTGCCCATCGTGGAGTTCGAATCGAGTGAGGCAATCGAAGTTTTGAGCGGGCCGGTTCAAGTGATCAGCCAGCGTGAGGTGTGCTGGCACGTTCGCGTTCGTCGAGCGGGCTACCATCGACTGCGTTATCGAATCGGCAGCGAAGCGTTCGACAAGGAGCTGGCCGTCGGCGCTGGCCTGATGCGGGTCAGCCCGCTCCGACCCGACCGACGATGGTGGGACGTGGCCCTGAATCCATATGAACCGCCGTTCGACCGCGACTCGCCCGTCCGGTCGATTGAAATCGAATACCCCGAGCGCGACTCGTGGACATCCGGAACTGACTACTGGGTTTATTACTGGTTCATCGTTTCCCTCGTGGCTGGTTTCTGTTTCCGGGGTGCGTTGAACGTCAACCTTTGACTTGGGCGGGAGCGTTGCCATGGAGAACGAAGTCATCGTCG
>JANLUE010000472.1:0-1156 GCA_031363325.1 Gemmataceae bacterium | reverse complement strand
GTTTTTGTCACTTTTCTTTTCTCATGGTTGTTGGCTGCTAAAAAAAGTGTTTTCGAACCCAACTCCAAGTGGGTTGACCATCATTTTGGGTAAATTCCGCCGAGTCGGCCGGTTGTTCCTTGCGTTCCGGCGGACCGCGTTTTACGATACCTCAATCTTAATCGTCTCCGACCTGCCCCCGGGCCCCCCTTGGGAGGCATTTTGCCCATGCCCCGTCTTCGGAACCTCGTTGAGTGCCTCGGCGAGGCGCTTTGCGAACACGCTACGGCCGCATTGGCCCGGCTCGTCCCGTTCGAAACCGCTCTCCTCGAAGTCGCACGCTCGACCCATCGACGAATCTCGGCCGTTATGACCCCCGGCGACCTACGGGCCGCGCTTCGTGAGCTTGTGTCCTCGCCGTCCGAGACAGTCGAGTTGGCGATCCAGGATGGCGTCGCGACGATTCGGCCGGCCGTCGCGGAAGAATTCCGCGAAACGCTTGTCCAGTATCTCGAACTTCTCCCCGAGGTTTCCCGCCAGGCGCTCCGTCGGCCCGGCGATCCGGATGGCACGTCCGTTCCCGAAGCCTTCGCCATCCAACGACCGGAAGACTGGCTCCTCCTGTTGCCCGATCGCTTGCCGACGTTCCGGCCGGGCGACTCGCCAGATGGACTCGACAACTGGCGTGTCGAGAGCCTGCGCGGCCTCGGGCCACACGCCGAAGTCTGGGACGGATACGACGACGATCAACCGGACCTCTCGCCGGCCTGCCTGAAGTTCATCACCGACCCCAAGGCCCGCGATGCGCTGGCCAAGAACCTCGCGCACGTCAAACAAGTGCTCGATGTCGAACCGGCGACCGGGCTGATCCCATTGCGCTCGGCGTACGTTCTCGCGGAACCGCCGTGCCTCGAGTACGTTCACCTGCCGGGCTACGACCTGTCGAACCTGATGCACTCGGCCCGCTGGAAGGACGATCGACCCCGACCCGATCAGGCGGCCCTGATCGCCCGGCGAATCGCCCGCATCGTGGGCAAATTGCATCGGCATTCGTCGCCGATCGTGCATCGCGGCCTGAAGCCATCGAACATTCTGCTCTGCCCGACCGACACCGGGGGCGTTTCCGTGTGGGTGTCGGACGTGGGCTGGGGCCAGATCACGTCGTCGCTGTCGGCGG
>JANLUE010000201.1:0-3566 GCA_031363325.1 Gemmataceae bacterium | reverse complement strand
AATCTCGCGCAACAATTCGCCCGCGACCTGTTGTTCCTTCTTGCCGAGTTTCAGTTCCTTGAAGACACGCAAGATTTCGCCGACCGGGCGATTGCACAAATGGCCCAGCGTCTCATCGGCGAAACGAAAGGCCCCGGCGTCGGCCCGGAGGCGGGCGCCGTGGCACGTCGAGCACGGCACTTCGTCCATCATGTCGTCGAGCCGTTCGCGATAGAAGTAGCTCACGCGCGAGGCTTCGTCCATCGCCGGATACAGGCCCTTGTACTGGAACTTGTGCGGCCCCTTGCCGAGCGGAATCCACTCCTCGCCGGCCCCGTGCAGAATGACGCGGTGATGTTGCGGCGACAGTTCGCCATAGGGCACGTCGAGCGAGAAGCCGGCGTGTTGAGCGATCGCCTCGGCGAATTGAACAAACCGATTCTTGCCGTTCAAGTTTGGCCAGGCGGCGAGCGCGCCGTCTCGAATCGACCGGCCCGCGTCGCGGATCAGGTGCGTCGTACTCGCGCCATGTTGGACCCCAAGCCCTTCGCACGACGGGCACCAACCCAGGGGGCTGTTGAAACTGAAGTGATGCGGGTTGAGCGCCTCGTAGCTTCGGCCGCACTGTTCGCAGGCCAAGTGTTGGCTGAATCGTTCGACCTTCCACTTCGTTTCGTCGAGGTCCGTATCGACGTGGGCAATGTTCATCACGCCTTTGCCAAGCGAAAGCGCCTGCTCGACCGCCTCGGAGATGCGCGTGCGGTTGTTGGGTCGAACCACGTTGCGATCGACCACGACTTCGACCCGATGTTTGCGGCGATGGTCGATCGTCGGCGGCTGTTGATCGAGCGTGTGCGACTTGCCGTCGATTCGCAAGCGCAGATAGCCGGCCCGGCGCACTTCGTCGAACAGTTCCTCGTACTTTTCCTGGCCCTTGCGTTCGAGCGGGGCCATCAGGTAAAGCTTCGTTCCCTCGGGCAACGACAACACTCGTTCGATAATCTCGTCGGTCGATTGCGTGCCGATCGGAATCTGACACACGCTGCAATGCGGCTGGCCGAGCCGGGCGTAGAGCACGCGCAGGTAGTCGTAGACCTCGGTGATCGTCCCAACGGTCGAGCGCGGGCTCCGAGTCGTCGTCTTCTGCTCGATGCTGATCGCCGGCGAGAGGCCGGTGACCGACTCGACCTTCGGCTTCTGCACCTGGCCAAGGAACTGGCGAGCGTAACTCGAGAGCGACTCGACGTACCGGCGCTGACCTTCGGCGTAGATCGTATCGAGCGCGAGCGTGCTCTTTCCGGAGCCGCTGGGGCCGGAGAAGACGGTCATCTCGTCGCGGGGGATCGAGACGGTCACGTTCTTCAAGTTGTGTTGATTCGCACCCTGGACCGAGAGGTGGGTGATTCGGCCGGTCTTGGCTTTCGCTTTGCCCTTCTTTGATTTTATCGGCACGATCTTACGCGCGAGCACGGGCTTCAGCGCCTGGCCCGTGAACGAACGCTCGGTCTTCGCGATCTCCTCGGGCGTGCCGGCCACAATGATCTGGCCGCCGCCAATTCCCCCTTCCGGGCCGAGGTCGATCAGCCAGTCGGCCGTCTTGATCACATCGAGGTTGTGTTCGATCACCAACACCGTATTGCCGGCCTCGACGAAGCCGTGCAACACATCGAGCAGCTTCCGAATGTCCTCGAAGTGCAAACCCGTGGTCGGTTCGTCGAGGATGTAGAACGTCTTGCCGGTTCCCTTGCGGCAGAGTTCACGGGCGAGTTTGATTCGCTGGGCTTCGCCGCCGGACAGGGTGGGCGAGGCCTGGCCGAGGTGAATGTAGTCGAGTCCCACGTCGTGTAGTGTCTGCAACATCCCGCGGATCTTCGGCAAGTTCTCGAACAGTTCGAGCGCCTGCTGAACGTCCATCTCCAGCACATCGTGGATGCTCTTGCCGCGATAGCGAACCTGGAGCGTCTCGCGGTTGAAGCGCTTGCCTTCGCAAACCGGGCACGTCACCCAGACGTCGGCGAGGAAGTCCATTTCGAGTTTGTTGGCCCCGTTCCCTTCGCACGCTTCGCAGCGCCCGCCGGGTCGATTGAAACTGAATCGCCCCGGCTGATAACCGCGAACCTTTGCGTCCGCCATCTCGGCGAAGTGCGAACGAACCTCGTCGAACACCTTGATGTACGTGGCAGGGTTCGAGCGCGGCGTGCGGCCGATCGGCGATTGATCGATGTCGATCACCTTGTCGACTTGCTCGACGCCGATGATCCGGTCGCAGCGCACGCCGATCACCTGGGCGGTCTCTTCGGGGCTATCTTCCTCCGAGTCCGCTTCGACTTTCGGCTTGCCCGGTTGCTTCAAGCCTTCCATCAGGATGTCGTTGATGAGCGAGCTTTTGCCGGACCCGCTCACGCCCGTGACGCACACGAAGAGTCCCAGGGGGATCTCGGCCGTCACGTTCTTCAGGTTGTTGTGCCGAGCTCCTTCGATGCGAATGACGCGCTTCGATTTGGTTCGCCGTTTGGCGGGGATCGCGATCTCGGATTCGCCAGTGAGGTACTTGCCGGTCACGCTGGCCGGGTTGGCGACGACCTCGCTCGGCGTGCCGGCCGCGACGATCTGGCCGCCACGCACGCCCGGGCCGGGACCAAAGTCCACCAGGAAGTCGGCCGCCCGCATCGTGTCCTCGTCGTGTTCGACCACGAGGACGGTATTGCCCATGTCGCGGAGATGTTCGAGGCTCCGCAGCAGGCGTTCGTTGTCGCGCGGGTGCAGGCCGATCGACGGCTCGTCCAGGATGTACAGCACGCCGACGAGCCCGCTACCGATCTGACCCGCGAGTCGGATTCGTTGTGCCTCGCCGCCCGAGAGCGACGGCGCGGCCCGGTCCAGCGTGAGATAGTGCAGGCCGACGTTGAGCAGGAACGTCAACCGGTCGCGAATCTCCTTCAGCAGTTCCGTCGCGATGAACTTGCGGACGGGGTCGAGTTCGCCTTCCATCTTCGTGAACCACGGCACCAGATCGCCGATCGGCATCGCGCCCAGATCGATCAACGTCTTCCTGCCGACCTGGACCGACCGGGCCTGGGCGTTGAGGCGGTTGCCGCCGCAAGTCGAACACTTCACGACCCGCATGTACTTTTCGAGTTGCAAGCGCCGCGGACCGGCCGCCGTCTTCTTGAAGCTCGTCATCAATTGCGGGACGATGCCTTCCCACGTGCCGCCATGCCGCCACATGCCCGAACGTTGTTTCCATTCGTAAGTAATGTGCCGATCGCCCGAGCCGTTCAACAACCAATCGCGATGTTCGTCGGTCAACTTGTTCCAGGGCGTTTTCAGGTCGATGCCGAGCGTCTCGGCCACGCCTTCGTAAATGTGCCTGCGCCAGCGGCCCATGCCGGTCATTTTTCCGATGATCGGCAAGGCACCGGTCGCGAACGACAGCTTCGGGTCGGGGATCATCAGATCGGGATCGAACGTATAGCGCGTACCCAGTCCATCGCAATCGGGGCACATACCCAGGGGGCTGTTGAAGCTGAAAAGTTGCGGCGTCGGCGGCTCATAGCTTCGGTTGCAGTAGGTGCAGGCGTAGTGGG
>JANLUE010001469.1:0-8748 GCA_031363325.1 Gemmataceae bacterium | reverse complement strand
CGGTTGCGGGGAATCGTCCCACTTACGGAGTATCACTGCGATGGCGGTCAAAGTCGGCATCAACGGGTTCGGTCGCATCGGACGGCTCGTGTTTCGCGCCCTCGTCGAACAGGGCCTCCTCGGCAAACAACTCGACGTCGTCGCCGTCAACGACCTCGTCCCGGCCGACAACCTCGCGTACCTCCTCAAGTACGACTCCACCCAGGGCCGGTTCAGCGGCGAAGTCAGCAGCAAAAAGTCGTCGCCCAGCGCCAAGGAAGACGACACGCTGGTGGTCAACGGCCACGAGATCAAGTGCCTCGCCGAGCGCGCCGGCCCCGCCGCCCTGCCGTGGGGCACCCTGGGCGTCGAGTACGTCATCGAGTCCACCGGTCTGTTCACCGAGGCGGAGAAGGCCAAGGGGCACATCACCGCCGGCGCGAAGAAGGTCATCATCTCCGCCCCCGCGAAGGGCGAGGACGTGACCGTCGTGATGGGCGTGAACCACGAGACGTACAACCCCGCCACGCACAACGTCATCAGCAACGCGAGCTGCACCACGAACTGCCTCGCCCCGCTCGTCCACGTCCTCTTGAAGGAGGGGTTCGGGATCGAGGAAGGGCTGATGACCACGGTCCACAGCTACACCGCGACGCAGAAGACGGTGGACGGCCCGAGCGCGAAGGACTGGAAGGGTGGGCGGAGTGCGGCGATCAACATCATCCCGAGCACGACCGGGGCGGCCAAGGCCGTCGCCCTCGTGTTGCCCGAGCTGAAGGGCAAGCTGACTGGCATGGCCTTCCGCGTCCCGACCCCAACGGTGTCGGTCGTCGACCTGACCGTGAAGACGGTGAAGGAAACGAGCTACAAGGCGATCGCCGAACTGATGAAGAAGGCGAGTGAGACCTACCTGAAGGGCGTGCTCGCGTACACCGGCGACGAAGTCGTGTCGAGCGACTTCATCCACGACGCCCACTCGAGCATCTTCGACGCCGGCAGCGGCATCGAACTCAACAGTCGATTCTTCAAGCTCGTGAGCTGGTACGACAACGAATGGGGCTACTCCAACAGGTGCGTCGACCTGCTGAAGTACATGGTGTCGAAGGGGTAGACCGCTAGCCGAGCGCGTCACGCGCGTCTGTGCGAGACATCCGGTCTCCGGCGATTTGCGGACGCGCTCGGCTAATGGAACACTCTGTGATTTTGACGCTGGGAACCGATCATGGCGGTGTTCAACGCGTTCGTTCAGGTCGCGTTGTTCGTGGGAGGGGTTTATTTCGTAAGTCGTGCGGTCGCCAGAAATCAGAAGTCGGAGCGACAACGGAAAATCGGTCGGTACGTGCATTTGTGGATGACTTCGTTGGTCGCACTCGGAGGTGTCGTTGGCCTGATCATTCCATTGTTCGACGCCAACTACTCGTACGATTTCTTCTACGAATTTGGTGGCGGACTGATGGGCTTGGGTTTGATTGTGGGAACAGTTTTCGGAAACGTGCACGGACGTCTTCGAGTCGAAGATGAATCTTGAGGAACTCATGGTGTTATCGAGCTTCAGGTTGATAATGCCATCACTGCAACGAATGGCGAGCCGGTCGGGCGTTAGCCCACCGGGTGAACCCCCCAATGAGCTTGCCTTCTGGGTGTCAAGAGAAGCAACATTGTCCATTGGGGTTCACCCGGTGGGCTTACGCCCGACCGGCTCGCCTTTACGATGCCGTGATGGCATTATAAACCTGAAGCTCGATAGTGCCGGCCGGTCGGCGTACGAACGGGCACGATCAGGCTCCCTGGAGTTGCATTTCTCGACTCTCCTCCGCTTTTCGAAGATCGCGCAATACATCGACGAGTCGGTCACTCGAATGACGGTAGGCGAGTACGAGCAACTCTCCCCAAAGCGCCGACACCGCGGAGCGAAACTCCCGTGCATCTCTCAGTTGGTCAACCGAGAAATCACGGGCGATATAGTCGCGGTGATCGCTTGACTCCTGAAGTTCGAGTTCCACTCGCTCGGGTTGAAGCACGCTCCTACGCCACGTCACCGCTGGAGCAGCCGAAACCGCGCTGAAGTACCGGTCGACGACTTCGTTCGCCGACCGAACCGTCGCGTCGAGTGCCGCGTCGGCCCGAATGTCGTCTGCGATTGTTGCGTTCATCACTCGCCTCCCGCCAATATCTTACGGCAACCGGAGGGTTTCTGTCAGCAGCAGAAATCGAGTCCGGCCGCTCAACTTTTTCGTACCCCGCGCCCCTCGGCCGGGCACCTTCGGGTAGAATCCTGCCCGAAGGCGAGCCGACATGCCGAGCCAAGTTCTTCGACCGTTGATGCGCCACGTTCGTTGGCTGGCCGAGCCGTCGGCCGGGGACGGCGAACTACTGCGTCGCTTCGCCCGCGAACGAGACGATGGGGCGTTCCGCGAACTGGTCGAACGGCATGGGTCACTCGTCCTGGCGATGTGTCGGCGACATGCCGGCCAGGAACAGGACGCCGAGGACGCCTTCCAATCGACGTTCTTGCTGCTGGCCCGGAAGGCCGGTTCGCTCGCGGGTCGGTCGTCGATTGCTGGGTGGCTGGCCGCGACGGCGCGGAACTGCGCACGCCGGGCCAGGCGAACGGCCCTGCGCCGGGCCGTTCACGAAGCGCGAGCGACTCCCGCCAGCCGACCCAACCCCGAGCCGGGCCTGCGCGATCTGTGCTTCGTACTCGACGCCGAAGTCGAACGACTCCCCCCGGCCGAGCGCGAGGTGTTCGTGCACTGCGTTCTCGAAGGCCTGACGAAGCCGGAGGCGGCCAGCCGCCTCGGTTGGCCGGAAGGAACCGTATCGGGCCGACTGGCACGAGCGCGAGAACGACTTCGCGATCGACTCGGTCGCCGGGGCGTCAGCCTGAGCGCGGCCTTGGCCGCGCTTGGACTCGCCAGTCGAACCGAGGCCGTGCCTTCGCGGTTGTGCGACGTCGTCGTTCAGGCGGCCACCCAAAGCGCCGCCCGACTACCGGGGTTCGCCGCACGCGGACTCGCGTTCTTCGCGGCGTCGATCGCCATCGTTTTCGCCGTCGAAGCGGGCCGCACGCCGACATCGGCCGAGGACCCAAAGTCGCCGACCGTGCCGGCGAAAGCCGAACCGGCCCCGCGCGTGGACTTCGTCGGCGACCCGTTGCCCGAACGCGTCCTCGCTCGCATCGGCCACGCCCGCTTTCGTCACGAGGAAGGCGTTCGGGCCATCGCGCTGAGCCCGGATGGCAAAACCGTCGCGACCTCCACCTGGTTGGGGATGATTCGGCTCTGGGACGCCGACACCGGCAAGCTCCGTCAGTCGTGGGATGCTCGCGCGAAGTACGGCGAGACGAGCCTGCAATTCCTGAAGGACGGCAAGGAACTGTTCGTCGGCCTGGTTGGCGAAGCCCTGCCGCCGCACATCGTTGATGTCGCGACGGGCAAGGTCGTCTGGAAACATGCCGAAGAACCGAACAACGAGCGCCGGGCGAATGGCGCGACCGTGATCCTCTCGCCCGATGGCAAGATCGTGCTCGAGTCCTGGAACATCGATGGCCAGACTCGCGCCACCGATCGAGCGACGGGAAAGGTCTTGTTCGACGAGAAGCTCGTCGATCGCGCCAAGGGGCAATACCTGCGCTCGCTGCGATTTCTGCCGGATGGCAAGACGTTTCTGCTTCGCCACGCCCCGGACGCGAACGTGCTCGAATGTTCGGCCGAGACGGGACAGGTCGTTCGCACGTACGAGTTGGGCCTCCAGTTCGCGTTCGCCACGATCTCGCCGGACGGCAAGAAAATCGCCGCCTACCAGCGGGGCGACTTTCAAAAGCCGGAACCGAAAGACACCGTTGTGATTTGGGACCGCGAGAAGAACCTGAAGCTGGCGACGGTCGAAAAACTCTTCCCAGACCCCATCTGTTTGGCGTTTAGCCCCGATGGCAAGACGTTCGCCGTCGGCAGCCAGGGGTCGGACATCGTGCTGCTGAACGCGGCCGATGGCGCCGAGGTTCGGCGCTTCAAGTGGCATCCGTCCTGCCTATCGCTTCTGTTCTCGCCCGATGGCAAGACGCTGTTCGCCGGCGATTCGGGCGGCCAACTCGCGAAGTGGGACGTGGCCACGGGCGAACTGGAACCGACCGTCTCGGTGAAAATGCCGGACTCGGTCTTCGCGGCCGAATTTCGCGCGAACGGTACGGAACTCTTGACGGACGGGGATCAAATCGCCTGGTGGGATCCGAACACCGGCCGACCGCTTCGGACGATCGAGGCTCCCAAAATCGTCGGCTTCTCGCGCGGCCGTGTTTCGCCCGACGGCAAGAAATTGGTTTTCGCGAAAAACGTCGAGAAGTCGGCCAAATCCATCTTGATGGAACGAGACGTCGCCACCGGCCAGGAACGAATCCTGAACGATTCGCTGCCTCGATTCTTTGGCACCGTGTCGTTCTCGACGGATGGACGGCGAATGGTGGTGGGCGGATTCGACCCGGTCGTCCGCGTCCTCGATTCGAAGTCCGGCGCGGTACTTTTCGAACTGAAGGACCACAAGAAGTACGTGGATCAAGCGTTCTTCTCGGCGGACGGGAAGTGGATCGTCAGCCACGCCCGGGATGCCAACGCGCGGGGCGACTACGACATTTGCGTCTGGGACGCGGCGACGGGCAAGCTCGTCCACAAGCTACTGCCCGGCCGCGGGTCCGCGTTCCAGTGCGTGCTCACCCCCGATGGCCGGCATCTGCTCGCGGTCGGCGGCGAGCCCGGTCGAGTCAATCCGAAGGGGGAATTGCACATTTGGGAATTGGCCACCGGCAAGCTCGTGAAGTCTTGGGACGCGCACGCGGAGCGGGCCGTCTCGGTCTCGATCTCGCCGGACGGCCGATCGATCTTGACGTGCGGCATCGATCGCAAAGTGAAACTGTGGGAGTTCCCCAGCGGGCTGCTCCGTCACGAGTTCAAGGGCCACGCCGGCCCGGTGTATGCACTCTCGTTCGCGCCCGACGGCCGACGATTCGTCGCGACGAGCGGCGATGCCCCGTGCTTCATCTGGGACGTGTACGGCCACCTGACCTCGAAGCCCGCTCAACTGTCGAGCGACGACGCGACCAGGGTTTGGGCTGACCTCACGGCGGACGACCCCGCCATCGGCTTCGGAGCCGTTTGTCGCCTCGCGTCCGCGGGAGAATCGGGCGTGGTCGCGCTGAAGTCTCGGCTTAAACCAACTCCAACCGCCGACGCGAAGCTCGTGGACAAGGCGCTCGAAGACCTGAAATCGAATCGGTTCACGGTGCGGGAGAAGGCCGTCGCGGAGTTGACGAAGGTCGCCGACCAGATCGTGCCGCGCTTGCGGAAGCTTCGCGAATCCGAGTTGGACGCGGACGTGCGGGAGTCGATCGACAAGCTCCTGTCGGCCGCCGAAGCGGACACTCCGGAGTCGCGTCGCCAACTCCGAGCGATCGAAGCGCTCGCGGTGATCGGCTCGGCGTCGGCTCGGGGAGTTCTTGTCGAAATGTCCCGCGGCGATCCCGGCGCTCGGCTCACGGAAGCGGCCCGTAGCGCGTTGGAGCGGAACTGACGTTGGAAGGCGATCGCCACTCACCTACCACCGAACGACCGTCCGGTCTAAACTGAGGCGGTCCGCCCCTTCCCTCGGAGAGGGATTCCCCTCATGCGTATTCTGTTGGTCTTCGCGGCATTCGTTGCGCTGGCCTCACCCACGACCGCCGACGACAAGCTCCTGCGCACGGCCCAGTCCCTGTACGAGGGGGTCCGCGAGGAGACGTTGCCGAATGGGCTGCGCGTCTTCCTGAAGCCCATTCCCGGTTCGCCAATCGTCTCGACGATGGTCGCGTACAAGGTCGGGTCGGCCGACGAGGAAGCCGGTCAGACGGGGCTATCGCACTACCTCGAACACCTCATGTTCAAGGGAACCGAGAAGCTGATGCCGGGGGACATCGATCGGCTCACGCAACGAAACGGCGGGCATAACAATGCCTACACGTCGGAAGACATGACCGTGTTCCACTTCGACTTCGCGGCCGACCGCTGGCTGTCGGCCCTGAGCGTCGAGGCCGACCGGATGCGCAACCTGCGGATTGACGAGAAGCATGAGTTTCAGCAGGAGAAGGGCGCGGTCATCTCCGAATTGAACATGAACGAAGACAAGCCGTGGGACCTCGAGCGCAAGCGTTTGCTCCCGCACTTGTTCGGCGAGACAGCCCCCTATGGCCACCCGATCATCGGCGAAAAGAAACACGTGGCCGACGCGACGGCCGAGATCATCAAGAAACACTACGACCGCTGGTATCATCCAAATAATGCGGCGCTCGTCGTGGCCGGCGGGTTCGACGAGAAGGAAGCGCTCGAGCAGATTCGCAAGCTGTTCGGCCCGATCCCGAAAGGCGCGCTGCCGGAACGCAAGCCCGTCCCGACATCGAAGCCACGGACCGAGATCGTTCGCGTTCGTCACGAGTCGAAGTTTCCGACGCCCCGGATCACGCTCGCCTTCAACGGCGTCACGGAGACCGATGGCGATTCCATTCCGCTCGACGTGGTGTCGCAGATTCTGGCGGCCGGCAAGACGAGCCGACTGCATCGCCGCTTGATTGAGGAGGACGGCACGGTTACGTCGATCGACTCAACCAATCAGACCGGTCGGTATCCGGGTTGGTTCAACTTTGAGGCGGAGTTGTTCAAGGTCGAGGAACTCGGCAAAGTCGAGGCGGCGATCTTCGACGAGATCAAGAAGATCGCCACCGAGGGACCAACGGAAGTCGAACTGAAGCGCGTGCGCCGTTCGATGCTGGCGGCTCACGTGTTCTCGCACGAGGACGTGCACGAGCTGGCCGACACGATTGCCCGCGGCGTGGTCGCGAACGACATGGCCTTCGTGCGTTCGTATTTGCCGAAGCTCATGTCCGTGACGGCCGACGACGTGAAACGCGTCGCCAAGGCGTACCTGCTCGATCGCAAGGCGGTGATCCTCGAATCGGTGAGCAACGTCCGCGGCGAGCCGGCCGAGAAGAAGGACAAGGTTCGCCGCGATATCCCCACGAAGAACGGGGCCAACTTCGCGCTCGCCGATGCCAAGACGGTCGTCCTCGACAACGGCTTGAAGTTGATCCTGCTCGAGAATCATCGGCTGCCGATCTTCGTGGCCGAGGCCGAGGTCGGGCGAGTCAAAATGCACGAGCCGGCCGACCAGGTCGGCGTCGCGGCCCTGATGGGCTCGCTCCTGTCCGAAGGCACCAAGAAACGGACCGGGACCGAGATCGCGAAACTCATTGAGGATGCCGGCGGGGCGTTGCACATGCGCTCGACCGGTGGCACGGTCAAGGTTCTGTCCGACGATACGGAGTTGGGGCTCGACCTGCTCTTCGATTGCCTGATCGCGCCGACGTTCAAGAAGGACGATGTCGAGTCGAAGAAGGAGCAAATCGCGGCCGGCCTGGACGAGGACGAAAAACTCCCGGAAGTCCGAGCCGCCCGGGCCTTCAGCGCGGTCATCTATGGCGACCATCCCCTGGGCCGACCGTCCGCCAAACTCGACGTGATCAATGCGCTCAAGCCGAAAGACCTGAAAAAGTTCCACAAGCAAGTGTTCCTCCCGAACAACACGGTCGTGGCCGTGGTCGGGGACTTCGACACGGACAAAGTGGTCGAGGGGATCAAGAAGCGGACGGCCGATTGGAAGAAGGGCAAGTTGCCGAAGGTCGATACGACGGTCCCGCCCACTCGCGACAAAAATTCGGAGACGATCATCACGGATGCGTCGGCCGCCCAACTGACGGTGTACCTGGGCCACGTCGGCATCAAGCGCGATAACGCGGACTACTACAAGTTACTCGTGATGGACAATGTCCTCGGGACCGGCCCCGGGTTCACCGATCGCCTGTCCGCATCGCTTCGGGATCGGCAGGGCCTGGCGTATTCCGTGAGTGCCAAGATCACCGGCTCGGCGGGCGAGGAAGTTGGCACCTTCACGGGCTACATCGGCACGTTCCCGGACAAGTTCGCCGAAGTCAAGGCCGGGTTCTTGAAAGAGATCAACCGCATCCGCGCCGAAGTTCCAGCGAAAGAGGAAGTAGAAGACGCCAAGAAGTACCTCACGGGCAGTGTCGCTTTCAGCCTGACGACGTGCGAAGATGCGGCCGGGATGCTATTGGCGGTCGATCGGCACAAGCTCGGCGCGAACTATTTGGCCGATTACCGGAAGGCGATCGAAGCCGTGACCCCGGACGATGTTCGGGCCGTGGCCCAGAAGTATTTGCACCCCGATCAGTTGGTTCTGGTCGCGGCCGGCGCGATCGACGCGAAGGGCAAACCGGTGGCCCCCAAGAAGGATTGAACCCCGCGCCGGCCAATGGCGTAAAGTGAAAGAGCCGTTCTCCCGAGGCGTTGAGCCATGAATTCGTTCCTGCGTGTGGGCCTGCCGATTTTGGTGTTCGTTGGGCTCATCTTCGGGCTCACCTGGGCCCGCATGTACACGGGCGACGATTCCGGGCCCGATTCGGTCGCCCCCCCGCCCGGCTCCAGTTCGATCAGCCCGTCGGCCGGTTCTCCGCTCGACTTTCCGATTCAAGCAGCCACCTTGCCGTCGCCTGAAGTTCTCGCACGCCCCGGGTCCGAGCGACTTCAGGCTCTACGGCTCTGGCAACAAGACGTTGAGGTGGGTGGCTACGGTGAGTTCGGATATTGGTGTCGGAACAAGACGACCGAGCCGATCGTGGTCCGCGTGCCAAGCCTCGGCTGCCAATGTTCGGGGGCCGATCTGGCGGTGATT
>JANLUE010001461.1:0-1228 GCA_031363325.1 Gemmataceae bacterium | reverse complement strand
GTTGCCGGTTGGATCCGGCGAACTTCCTGTTCCGGCAAACGTTGCGCCGGACCCAGAAGGCCCGGTACAACAACAATCTGCGTGGCAGCCGGTTGGCGTTCCTCACCACCTTTCGTTCGCGCGCCAAACTGAAGTCGGCCCGCCGATCCCGCGATCACGCCCGCGTGCTCGAACACGGTGAAGTGATTCTGTCGAAGAACCCGTGGGACGTCGGCGCCCAGATGGACATGGCCGAGGCGGCGGACGCCTTGGGCATGACCGATCTCGCCATCTTCATGCTCGATCAGGCCCGCCAGAAGAACCCCAAAGACGCGACCATGAATCGGGCCCTCGCCCGGCTCTTCGAGAAGCGCGGCAACTTCGCCCACGCGATCGCCCTGTGGCAACTCGTCAAGGACGCCGCCCCGGACGATGTCGAGGCCGCCCACAAGGCAAAAGACCTGGCCGCCAGCGAGACGATCGCCCGCGGTGGATACTCCGAATCGTCGGCCGAACGCTCCGTCCTTCGCGAAGCGGACTCGAGCGAAACGACTGCGGCCGATGCGCTAGCGACTTCTCCGACCACGCCGCCACCGGGGGCCGAACCGCCGGACCGAATGTCCCGCGAGGCCGCCCCGATCCTGGCTCGACTCGACAGTAACCCGACGGACCCGCATCTGTACATCCAACTGGCTGGCGTCTACCGACGCGGTAATCAACTCGATCGCGCCCGGGCGGCCCTCGAACAGGGACTTGGGCCGACCGCGAACGACTTCCGGCTGGCGATTGAATTGATGGAGATGGACCTCGACACGTTCCGCAAGAACTTGAGCATCGCCGAACGCAAGTTGGCCAAGTCGCTGGCCGGCGAGTCCCGGCACGCGCCGGAAGACCTGCGGAAGATCATTCACAAGTTGAACAAGGAAATCACGGCGCGAGAGATCGAACTGTTCCGCCTGAAGGCCGACCGGTTCCCTCAGGACGTCGGCTTTCGGCTCGAACTCGGCATTCGGCTCGCCCAGGGCGACAAGCTCGACGAAGCGATCGTCGAATTGCAACAAGTCAAGAAGGAGCCGCGGCTCGCCTACAAGGCCGCGCTGCACCTGGGGTTGTGCTTCAAGAAGCGCAACAACTGGCGGCTCGCCCAGCGGAACCTCGAAGAAGCCCTGGCCCAGGCACCGGCGAGCGACGAGACGGGCCGCAAGGAAATTCTGTTCCAACTGGCCACCGGGGCCGCCGAGGCCGGCGA
>JANLUE010001453.1:0-2005 GCA_031363325.1 Gemmataceae bacterium | reverse complement strand
ACCACTCATGAACACACGCAAGCTCGTGGCCGCATCCGCCCTGATGTTCGGCGTCGTCGTACTCTCCGCGCCATCCACCGGCTTCGGCCAACCCGTAGGCGAGGGCGAAAAGAAGGACTTCCCGAAAGGCAAGTTCGGCCCACCGGGCGGCGGCTTCGGCGGGCCCGGGGGCATGTTCGGCCAGGCGCGCAAGCTCCTGAAGGAACACGACAAAAATGGCGACGGCTGGCTGAACGCCGAAGAACGCGTGACCGCCCGCGCCGAACTGCAGAAGAACCCCGCCAAGGGCGGCTTCGGGCCGAAGGGTGGCTTCGGCAGGAAAATGGACCCGCCGAAACCCGGCGAACACGTCGAGCCGGCCGACGCGAAAACGTATGCGAACGCGTCGCTGTATGAGCCGACCGCCCTTCGCACCTTGTTCCTCGAGTTCGAGAACAAAGACTGGGAGGCCGAGTTGCAGGACTTTCACAACACCGATGTTGAAGTGCCGGCCAAGTTGACGGTCGACGGCAAGGTCTATCCAAACGTCGGCGTTCATTTCCGCGGCATGTCGTCGTACTTCGCGGTCCAGGCCGGCTTCAAGCGCTCGCTCAACCTGACCATGGACCTCGCGGACAAGAAACAAAAGCTCTACGGGCACAAGACGCTGAACCTGCTCAATTCGCACGAAGACCCGACGTTCCTGAGCACCGTGCTC
Source organism: Gemmataceae bacterium (assembly GCA_031363325.1). Lineage (GTDB taxonomy): Bacteria > Planctomycetota > Planctomycetia > Gemmatales > Gemmataceae > SIAJ01. The sequence continues at coordinate 1,308 of JANLUE010001453.1, read as the reverse complement.
TATTCGCACATCGCCCGCCAGTACATCCCGGCCCCGAAATCGAACCTCGTCAAAGTCGTGATCAATGGCGAGAGTTGGGGCATTTACGCCAGCGTCGAGCAGTTCAACAAAGAATTCGTGACGGAGAACTTCAAGTCCGCCAAGGGCACCCGGTGGAAGGTTCGCGGCAGCCCCGGAGGCGGCGGCGGTCTCGAATACATCGGCGACGATGTCGAACAGTACAAGCGGCGCTTCGAGATCAAATCGAACGACGACCCGAAAGCTTGGAAGGCCCTGATCAATTTCTGCAAGGTGTTGAACACGACGCCGCCGGACAAGCTCGAAGCGGCCCTCCGGCCAATCGCCGATGTTGATGGGATGCTCTGGTTCCTGGCGCTCGACATGGCGCTGATTAACTGCGACGGCTACTGGATTCGCTCGAGCGACTACAGCATCTTCCTCGACGAGAAGCACAAGTTCCATTTCATTCCGCACGACATGAACGAGGCGTTTCGGCCGGCCCAGGGGCCGGGCTTCGGCGGCCCGCCGGGCGGCATGATGGTGTTAGGCGCGCCGAAGGCGGGCGAAGTCCTGGCCCCGTTCCTCCAGGACATGTTGCGTCTGACGGCCGACCAGAAAAAGGAACTGGGCGAGTTCCAGAAAGACGTGCAATCGAAGCTCGACAAGATTCTGACGGAAGAGCAACGCAAGCAAATCAAGGAGATGGAGGACCGCGGCCCCGGCGGCATGCGGATCGGTGGGCCCGGCGGCTTCGGCCCTCCGGGTGGAGGCCCTCCCGGCGGGCCGGGCGGATTTGGCTCTCCCGGCGGATTCGGCCCTCCGGGCATGGGTGGCGGTGGCAACGTGACGCTCGATCCACTTACGGGATTGAACGACACTCGCAAGCCGTTGCGGAGCAAAGTGCTCGTGGTGCCGGCCTTGAAGGATCAGTACTTGAAGAACGTCAAGACGATCGCCGAGAACTCGCTCGACTGGAGGAAGCTCGGCCCGGTCGTCGCCCAGTATCGATCACTGATCGACAAAGACGTGAAGGCCGACACGCGCAAGCTCGAATCATACGAGTCGTTCGTGAAGTCCACGGCCGACACGCTGGACGGCACTCCGAACCGTGGCCACGAGTTCCCCTTGAAGAAGTTCGCCGACGAACGCCGGAAGTACCTGCTCGACTACAAGGAACCGACCACGGTGCCGAAGTAAATTAACAGTTAGACTCGAGTACTGAGTACTGAGTACTCGAAGTCGAAGTTGGAGCCGATTTGAACTCGCCCGAGGAAGAATTACTAACCACAGAGTCACAGAGAACACAGA
>JANLUE010000455.1:0-7247 GCA_031363325.1 Gemmataceae bacterium | reverse complement strand
CCGCAAGCCGGATCGAGCACTTTCGCATCGGCGGTGCGAATGCAGAAGGAGTTGATCAGATCGACCGGATCGGGCCCGGTGAAGTGCTGGCCGTAGCGATGGCGTGTCTCTGGGCTAACCAACTTCTGGAAGATCAGCCCGACAACGTCGGTTGAGACTTCATGAAAGTCGACATCCTCAATACCTCGGAGAAAGGCACGCCAAGCGTCGACAGCCCCTTTCGCGGCGAACACGAGATCGTTGGCCCAGTCGCTTGTTGTGGGAAATAGTAGGGGTTCATAGTCGCCGCTCTGGTCCGCCGCTTGGACGAATAGTTCGTGCAACCGGCGCAGCGCTTGTGCCGAAGTTTTGACATTTGTGCCAAGCTCAAGCTTCGGCAGTGCGGTGAAGCGAGCACGCAATGCCTTGTAGAAGATTAGCCGATTGGTCCAGATGTAGGCCAGCGATCGAGCCGCGCTATCGAGAGCACTACGCCATTCCTCCGGCTGGTTGCGTCGGAACTGCAAGTCGCTGCCCGTCATCCATTCTTGTACTCGCTTGTTGAATGTCTCGTCTTTCGCCGCCTCATCGTGGAGGTACTCGCGCAACAGCACCACAGGCCACTCCAGATGGCTTTCCAAGGAGTGAAGGAATATCTCATCCGGTGGCAACGCCCACTCACGCTTGCGGCCAGAAACGATGTCCGAAAGATCGGAGAGCAGGTTTGGAAGAAACCCGGTTTCGATTTGACGCAACACCTCGGGACGAGCGACATCGCCTGGCGAGGCCAGATTGAGACGGAGGTTCCAGACATTGATTCGGCGTTCAAGCAGCGGCCGGTCCCAGCGCGATCGATCCCAAAGGACAAACGTGTTCACGTCCCAGGTGAAGAAGTATGGGACGTTTGCTTCTTCGGCCTTGTCGTTTGCATCCTTCACAACCTTCGAATCGAAGGCGCTGGTGTTTCCGGGAAGCTTTACTTCGCCGGTGAGCAGGACCTTATTGTTCGCCCCGTAGAAGCGCATGTCTTTGCGAGCATTCTTACTCTTGGTGCTACCCTTGCCTTCAATTCGCACTTCGACAAAAGGGCTGCGTACCGGAAGCGTTGGGAACAAGCCGGTAGCGGCCGTGGCCATTTTGCCACAGAAATCGACTTCATTGATCGTTGGTATTGTTGCGGACATAATTGACATTGCGTGATGTCTGGCTTGCCTGACAAGCATCATCAGGCGATTACCAAAGACAATCTGCTGGAAAGGAGAAAATAAAGAACACAAGGCGACATTCGGAATCTAGCGAAACATCGTCCTGCAGGCTAACCCGAGCCGTGGGCGGAGCAACTTGCGGCGACTCGCGAGTAGGCCACGCCGAATGACGCAATCTTTCTGCGAAACGGCATTAGCGAGAACCTTTTGTTGTTTGGCCTCGGAAAGTTCGCGTCCCGCGCCGACACGACCGGGAGATCAACGTCAATTGAAGCAACGCATTAAATGTCGGCCGCTCCTCTACGACCGCTTCCGCAGCGACCGCACCGTCCTCGGTGCCGCGTTCCTGGAAGTGACGCTGACGTACTGATCGGGCCACTACAATATTCGGGAGAGACACGAGGGCTTCCGATGAAATGTCCATTTCCGGGGATGGACCCCTACATCGAATCGCCGGCGATTTGGCCAGACTTTCATCAACGTTTTCTCACGTACTTGTGCGACGCGATCGCGGACCGATTGCCGGATCGGTACGATGCCCGGCTGGAGACGCAACTTCGCGTCGTTGAAGCGCCCCCGATTGCCGTCGGCACCTATCGGCCGGATATCTCCGTCACCCGCGCGACCGAATGGGGCCCGGAGTCGAGTGCGACTTCAAGCGTCGCGATACTCGAGCCAACATCGGACGTGGAACTCGATCAACCGATTCTGGAAGAAGTGCGGGACGCGAGAATCAACATCCATCGATGGCCAGAATCGGAACTGATTACGGCCATAGAGTTGCTTTCGCCCTGGAACAAGGCCCCCGGCGATGGTATGTCCGACTTCGTCCGGAAACGTCGGGCCTTGTTGATGAGCCCGATAAACTGGGTTGAGATCGATTTGTTGCTCGGAGGCACGCGGACGCTGCTTGGTCCGTCGGGACCGCCGGTCGATTATCAGGTCGTGATTTCGCGCGCGGCCGCTCGCCGCCGGGTGGAAACATTTTCGTGGCGGCTGCGCGACCCTCTCCCAGTTGTCCCGATCCCTCTGCGACCTCCCCACTCGTCGATTCCAATTTCGCTCGCCGACGTGTTTTCCTATGCGTACGAACGCGGCCGAATCGAGCGTGCCTTGAGAACACTGCCGTCCGGGCCGCCGCCGAACGTCGCGAACGCGGACGATCGCGTCTGGGCGGAGCAACTCGCGGCGAATCGAGTGCGAAGCAATGTCGAATGAAGTTGGCATCGCGTAATGTCTTCTGTCTACGAATGCTCAACGACGCGAACTTCCTGTGTGACACTGACGGATTGGGCGGGCCGCTACAATACTCGGACCGGCGTGAGGGTCCCCAATGACGTGTCCATTTCCGGGCTTTGACCCGTACATCAAGTCACCCGCCGTTTGGCCAGACTTCCACATTAGTTATCTCACTTACCTCCGCGAAGCGATCGCCGACCGATTGCCGCGGGGCTACGACGCTCGCATGGAGACACAGCTTCGAATTGTGGAAGTTCCGCCGGTTGAGGAAGGCACCTACCGTCCGGATATTTCCGTCTCTCTCTCGTCGCGATGGCGGCCTTCCGCCACGGAAGAATCTTCCGTGGCCACGCTGGAGCCGACTGCCGTGATTGAGTATGGCGAACCGGTACTCGAGGAAGTTCGAGAAGCGCGCATCAACATCTATCGCCGACCGGGATCGGAATTGATCACGGCGATCGAACTCCTGTCCCCTTGGAACAAGACGACCGGCGAGGGGTTGAATGATTTCGCACGCAAGCGAAGGGCCCTACTACTTACACCTGTCAACTGGGTCGAAATCGATTTCCTGCGAGGTGGCTCGAGGGCTCCCTGGGGGCCGCCAATCCCACCGAGTGACTATCTCGTCATGATTGCTCGGGCAGAAGCTCGCGGGCGGGCGGAAATCTATTCGTGGAACCTTCGCGACCCGATGCCTTCGACTCCCGTTCCGCTGCGTTCCCCGGATTCACCGATCCCGATCTCGCTCGCCGAGGTTTTCGCGGACACTTACCGCCGCTCTCATTTGGACCGAGTGCTGATCGAGTTGCCGCCCGGTCCGCCGCCAAATGTCGCGAACGCGGAAGATCGGGCCTGGGCGGAGCAACTCGCGGCGACTCGCGAGCGAGGCGATTTGTGATCGCCGATCACCAGCCATCTTGTCAACGGTCCCGCTGCACCTGCTCCACGGCACGTCGCAAGGCATCGAGTTGATCGGCACCACGGGCCTCGTAGGGCCGCAGGCCGATCGTGCAGGCGAAGGCCCATTCGCCGGAGATGAGTTGTTCCGACTTCATGCCCTTCGCCCCGAGCGTCGCCAGTAGCGATTGGCCCTCTTCGACCGTTTGAATTCGACTTGGTTCGCGGAGCAATTCGTACTTCACGAGCTTGATCGTTTCCGGCGCGCCGGTCGGAACGAACGCGGCCGCGCTCGTGATCGACGAAGTCGGATCCTTCGCTCGCGGTGCGACCGTCGTGCTATCCGCGGCGAGCGCGAAGGCCGGTCGACTTGGGACGGTCCACGTCGCGTCGGTTGCTTGCAGGCGAGCGCCGCCGGTCGCGGGACTCGGCCGACGGACGTTGGCGTTCTCCGGCGTCGAGAACGGCATCTTCGCGCCCGAAAGTAGGTTCGGCGTCGTCAACGGTGGCAGGCTCAACAGCCCGCCCGAGTTCTCGACCGCGCCGGGCACGTCCGGTCCCGGAGCGCCGATTCGAGCGCCCGCGTCGTACGCCGGCGAGTCCGGGCCCATGCCACCGCGTTCGGGCGGTGGGGTCGGGACGATCGGTCGATGGAAGTTGCCGAGCAAAGGATCGCCCTGTCGGCTTCCATTGGGGAAGGCGCAGCCGACCGCCGAGCCGAGGATCAGGGCCGTGGCCGCGAGCGTCGTTCGCCGGCCGATTGATGCGAGTCGGTTCGCCATCTTGACCCGTCCTGAGTGTCGCTAAGATTCACCACGACCCGCATGCGCCGTGGAGCTTGACCGTCCTTGCCGGATGTATCGACCGCCCGGCCGCCCGACGTTCGATGGTTTTTCCAGAATCCGCAAGCCGCTACCCCCCGCAAACTCGACCGAAACTCTCGCGAGCACCCAGCTTCATGGCACATCATCGCATCGCGGTCATCGGCGGAGATGGCATCGGCCCCGAAGTCATCGACCAGGCGATCCGGGTCGTCGACGCGGCCGGGAAAAGGCACGCGGCCACGTTCGACTGGAACCGACTCCCCTGGGGGTCCGAACTTTACAAAAAGTCCGGCCACATCCTGCCGGCCGACGGCTGGGACACGCTCAAGAAGCACGACGCGATCTTCTTCGGTGCCGTCGGCTCGCCCGACGTGCCCGACACGATCCCGGTGCATCAATTGCTGTTGCCGATGCGTCGGAAGTTCGATCAGTACGTGAATCTTCGGCCGGCATACCTGTTCGATGGCGTGCCGAGCCCGCTCCGCGACAAGGCCCCCGGGTCGATCGACATGCTCGTGTTCCGCGAGAACACGGAAGGCGAATACGCCCCAGTTGGCGGCACGCTTTACGACGCGATGCCGGCCGAGATTGCGGTGCAAACGAGCGTGTTCACGCGGCGCGGCTGTGAGCGGATCATTCGTGCCGCGTTCGAAGCCGCCCGCAAGCGCAAGAAGAAACTTACGAGCATCACGAAGTCGAACGCACTCGTATACGGCATGGTGTTGTGGGATACGGTCGCCAAGGAAGTCGCGAAGGATTACCCCGACGTGACAATGGCCTCACTCTTAGTTGACGCGGCCGCGATGGACTTCGTCCGCAAACCGGAAGTGTTCGACGTGGTCGTCGCGAGCAATCTATTCGGCGACATCCTGACGGACCTGAGCGCGATCGTCGCGGGCAGCGTTGGCCTGGCCTCGAGCGCCAACATCAATCCGGAACGAACTTATCCCAGCATGTTCGAACCGGTCCACGGCAGCGCCCCGGACATCGCGGGTAAGGGGATCGCGAACCCGCTAGCGGCCGTGCTATCGGCCGCGTTGATGCTCGACCATCTCAAGGAACCCGCCGCCGCTGATGCGGTCCGCAACGCGGTGAAACTGGTGCTGAAAGAGAAGCGAGCGATGTCGCCGGACCTCGGCGGCAAGGCGAAGACGAGCGAAGTCGGCGACGCGGTGGTGGGGGCGGTGTGAGGGATGGGGCGTCAAGAGCAGGTGAGTCGACGACAAGGAGCGAACTTGAATCACCAAATCACCTACACGTGCTTCGCCACGCCCAATCCGGCCTTTTCCGCCCACCGGTGCAACAGGCTTCGATACTTCTCGCCGGGTGCGATGTTGCACTTCCCGCGCGCCTGACAGATCAGCCTCGAGCGATTGTGTACTTCGACCGTCAAAACCTTGGAGCGCCCGACAAACGTTTCGACTTCGAGCGTCCAGATCGAGCAGTCGCCGCGGGCGCAGGAGCGCGCGTACGAGGCCACGCAATGTTTCATCGCCCGGCCTTCGGCGACGAGCGCCTTCGTGCTGAGCAATTCGGTCATCGTCCAGATCTTCCGGTTACCGTCGTGCTCAGCTCCCTCGAAGAACTGGAACGGTTCGATTCCAGACCTCGACCATTCCGCTTGCGGCTGCTCGATCTTCGACAACGCACGGTGCCAGGCCTCGACTTGTCGCAACAACGACGCGACGGTGCGGCCCTTCAAGGTGAAGTTCGGCTGGGCCGGCCCGTGCCGCTCGACGACACCAGGAGCGACGAACACGTCTCGCGGCGCGAAGCGTTGGTTGCCAATGTAATCGACGATCGGTCCGATGTGCGTCAGGTCCATCATCGGGTTGGCGATGAAAAACTGAATCACCGTGCTCCAGAATTCGTCGTTCTTGAAATTGGTCCCGAGTCGGGAACCCAGGACGGCGCGCGACAGTCGTTCCGCGCCGCCCAGTCCGTGAATCTGGCCCCAGCGCAGCGCCTCGTCGACGGTCAAATCCGTCGGTGCCTCCATGAAGTGATGGGCCATTCGTTTGGTGTAGCTCAATGGCAGATCGGCCGTGCGAATGTTCTGGCCGCGGCCAATGTGCAGGAACCAGCCTTGCTGTCGGACCGCTTCCTCGCCGTTGCCCAGGAACCAGGCCGAATCCAGGAACGATGGAACCGGCCACTCGGCGAACAGGTGCCGTGCCAGCGAGGAGAATTGGCGTCGAATGTTGTGCGTTTGCGGCTTCCAATCGGCCGGCGAACGCAGCCACGCGCCGGAGCGACGCGCCAGCGACTAGAGGCCGTCGACGAAGCTGTTGCCCGCCCGACAACCGAGCGAGGCGATCGCCGACTGGCCGCTCACGAGGTCGGAGCAAGCGCTGACGTGCGTCAGGAGCTTTTGCAGCGCGAGTCGCGTCGGACGCGATTCGTGTGCGGACTTGTACGCCCGGCAAACCGCCTGGAACGGCCGCTGGGTGACGTTGTCTTCGTTCAGTTCGCCGTTGAAGATCTTCTCAATGACCTTCTCGGGCTTGCGGACCTCGTGCTTCTTTTGTGCGAGCCGCGCGTCGGAAATGATGCGGTTGACGTGGCCGCGTTCTTTCAGTCGAACGCGCCAGTGCTTGTCCGTCCGGCGGCTGAACCCGTTCCGCACGCACCATTCGAGGTATTCCGCGATGGTCGCAAGGCCGAGCGAGTTGATGTGCGAGAGCAGGTCGCGATCAACCTCGTCGGCGCGGTCCTTTTTCGGTTTGAGTCCGTGTCTGTCCATGGTGCCCGTGGTGTGTCTGGATGGTCATTCGTAACCTGTGACGGCAACGCGTCGATTGAGAATTGAAGATTGCGAGACGCATGGATCGAGTTTCCGAGAATACCAGGGGAGTAGCCATTGGCGGAGGGACACGAGGGGCGTGGGGCGGGTTCGCGGAAATGAACTGATTCGCGAAGGCCGCCACGAGGAGGTGCGAGCGCCGAGGGCGTGGTTCGCTGCTAAAGAGACTCAGGTTGATAATGCCACCCTTCACGGGGTCGTATCGCAGCCCTTCAGGCTGCGGACTTGGCGTGCACCGAATCCCAGGGCAAGATGGCGCAGCCATTGCCGCCCTGGGTGAGCGCCCGCCGCACGTGTGCA
>JANLUE010001437.1:0-3131 GCA_031363325.1 Gemmataceae bacterium | reverse complement strand
TGACGATGGAGGACATGCCGCCCAGTTCCCAGAGGTCCTTGCCGTTGGCCGGGTCGTACGAACGAACTTTCTGGCTGCCGACGCAAACGATCTCCGTGCGATTCTTGTTCTTCCAGACGAGCGGGCTGCTGTAGCCGGTGCGTTCAGTCCGCTTGGTTCGCCACGCTTCCTTGCCGGTCTTGCCGTTCACGGCCACGAGGAACGATTCCTTTTCATTGTCGCATTGAACGATCACTTTGCCGTCGGCAAGCGTCGGCGAACTGCCGGTCCCGAAGCCCATGGCCATCGGGTACGAACCGACCTCGAACTTCCAGACTTGTTTGCCGGCGAAATCGTAGGCGTAGAGCCCGTGCATGCCAAAGTACGCATAGACGCGTTCGCCATCGGTCACCGGGGTTTCGGTCGCATAGGTGTTCGAGGCCTGGGTCGGGATGGTCGGCTTGCCGGTGCGGGCCGTCTCGCGCCAGAGGATCGAGCCGTCGGCCGCGTTCAGGCAGATCACCTGGAATTGATACACATCGTCCGGTGGTTCCTGGCCGCCGAAGCCACCCTTCCCACCACCAAATCCGCCTTTGCCTCCACCGCCTCCAAAGCCGCCGCTCGGCTTTTTCTGTTTCTCGGAAACGGCCGTCGTGACGAACACTTTGTCGCCCACAACGACGGGGCACGACCAGCCGTAACCCGGTAGCGCGATCTTCCACGCGACGTTCTTGTCCTTGCTCCATTCGGTCGGCAGCTTTGATTCGTCGCCCACGGCCGACCCGTTCGGCCCACGAAACCCCGGCCAATCGCCCGCCGCAACAATGAGCGGCGACAGCAATGTAACGAGAGCCGCGATGCGCATGGAACTCTCCGGTTCGGTGGGCGGTGAGAAGGGTAACGAGTCGTGCGTGAAATCTTAATGAGAGGCGAGCGGGTCCGTTGCTCCACGCAAACGACTTGAGGCACGCGACACGCTCGGCTTCGCAAAGCCTTCGCCGCGCAGCGAAACTCTCACATCAGTGTTCCCAAAACTCGTCGCTCGTCTTCTGCCCCTCCGGGTCCAGATCGAATTCCGCGTCCGCGCCGCGCAGGTCGGCCGTCGCGGGCCGGCCGCGAGCGGGAACGCTCGTCGATTCATCTCGGCCTCCCCTTCGACTATACTGCGAGCATGTGGCCGAGTAACGACAACACCCGGCGAATGCTGGACGACGCGCGGGACGGCGACGCGTCCGCCGTCGATCGACTTCTGGGCGAGTTCCGCGAGCCGTTGCGGCAAGTCATCAACCTGCGGCTCGACCCGGCCCTTGGCCGACGGGTCGATGCGAGCGACATCGTTCAAGATGTCCTGCTCGAAGCCAATCAACGACTCGTTGATTACTTGAAGTCGCCGACGATGCCGTTTCACTTGTGGCTCCGCCACCTCGCCCAGGACCGGATCATCGACACGCATCGAAGGCATCGCCAGGCCCAACGACGCAGCATCGATCGTGAGCAGGCGATTCGTCGGCCGGCCTGGACGGACGAATCCTCCGTGCAATTGGTCGCCCAACTCGTGGACGGTGAACAGACCCCCGCGTCGGCCGCGATCCACCATGAGTTGCAACGTCGACTTACGGACGCGTTGAGTGAATTGAACGACGACGATCGCGAATTGATCCTGATGCGGCACCACGAGCAACTCTCGAACCAGGACGTGGCCGCGACGCTCGGCCTCACGGAAGCGGCCGCCTCGATGCGCTACCTGCGGGCGTTGCGAAAACTCCGGGGCGTGCTGGTGCCGGAGGAGTCGAAGAAGTCGAACCCATGACGGCCTTGGCGTCCCGGATCGAATCAATGTGAATCGCCGTTTGACTGCGGATGGCCGAGCCGGCGAAGCTGTTCGCGAAGCTGGGCGTTGCGCGCTTCAAGTTCCGCCAATTTTTGGGCACTCGCCAGTGCGCGCTCTTCCGCCTTCCGACGGGCCTTCGCCTGACGAGCGGCCCTGGCTTCGGCCCGGTCGCGAGCGCGTTCCGCGTCGAGTCGCGCCGCGGCCTCCAGGTCCGCTTCCTCGGGCCTCGGATAGCCACGTCCCGTTGGGACGTCGAAAACTCGGACGGCACCATCGGGCATGATGCGAACGCGGAAGCCCAACTCACTCGTCACTCCGCGGTCTTCGTCTTGATGCACGACCCATTTTCCATTCTTGCGTCGGCGACGAAGTTGAATGCCTTCTTTCAGAAAACGTTGCGTGATATCGACCACGATGTATTCCGCCACGCCCTTGCGCCGATAGACCTCCATCTTCTTGGCCAGGTCTTGCTGCTGATAGGTTCGCTTGGACAGCACTTCGACGGTCAGGATCGGCATCGGCCCGTCTTCGCCGACGCGGTACGAGGCCAAATCGCCCTCGATCGCGCGGGTCGGCTGGACAACCATCACGTCCGGCGAAACATAGGCCGCCCGTTCGAGGGGATGGTAATGGAGGTTCATGTCCGATAGCACGACGAGTTCGGGGCGATCGTGCAGGTGGGCCATCAAGCCGAAACGGACGATCGCTTCCGTTTCGCTGTGGGCCAGGGACTCGCCCATTTCTTCGTATCCGTCGTCTTCAAAAAGGATTGGCAGATCGAAATCGCTGGGCGCGTTGTCCTTTCGCGCGATCGGCGAAGTCGCGGTCATCATCCGAGACACGGTTCAACCTCCAGTACGACTCCCAACATCTTACCACGTCATTTAACCGAAACGACAGTTCCCTCCCTCAGTCGCAATCGCCGCGTCACGCTTCGCGGCAATTCCGCCTCGTTGTGCGTGACGAACAGCACCGTTCGTTCCGGTGCGAGGCGCTCGTCGATCCACGTCCGCGCCCGCTCGGCGGTCGCGGCGTCGAGAACCTGGAACGGTTCGTCCAGGATCAGCAGCGGGGGGTCTTTCACAAGTGAGCGGATCAACAGTACGATTCGCTGTTGACCCGTCGAGAGGCGGCCGAACGGCCGATCGATCAGGTCCGCGACGCCGAAGAACTCGAACAGGTCGCGGACGCGGGCGTCTTGCTCCGGAGACGTCCGCCGCGCGACGAGCACGTCGAAGAACCCGGTGGCCGCCGCCCGATCGGCCGTGAGCGGTTCGGAGAAGTACAGGTGCAGCTCGGGCGAAACGAGCCCGACGCGCCG
>JANLUE010001426.1:0-1269 GCA_031363325.1 Gemmataceae bacterium | reverse complement strand
CGACGATGGCCGCAAGCTCGGCGTGTTGCTGCAACTGTTCGGCACGTCGCAATTCTTCGCCGATATCCTGGCGGCCGATCCGGACTTCCTCGAAACCGCGACCGCCCCGTTGCGCGGCACGCCGACGGCCGAGGAACTGGTCGAGCAGTTGCGAATGGCCGTCGATTCGTCGACGGACGATGCCGGGGTTCTTCGGACGATTCGTCGATTCCGCCGCGAGCAACTTCTGCGGATCGGTGTAAACGATATTGTTCGAGATCGGCCGCTCGAAGAGGTGACGGGCGACCTGTCGCGTCTGGCCGATGCGGCCGTCTCGGTGGCCTGGGATGTCGCGATGCGGTTGGCGATTCAGAAGCATGGCGAACCGCGCACGAATCGCGGCGAGCCCGCCCGAGCGGCCGTGCTGGCGTTCGGCAAACTCGGCGGCGGCGAATTGAACTACTCGTCCGACATTGACCTGATGCTCGTGTACGACGAGGAGGGCCGAACGACGGGGCGTCGGCCCGTCGGGAACGACGAGCTCTTCGCCCGGGCCGTGAGTGAATTGATTCGCCTGCTGTCGGCGCACACCGATCGTGGCCAGGCGTTCCGCGTCGATTTTCGGCTTCGCCCCGAGGGCCAGCGCGGGCCACTCGCACGCTCGCTGGCGAGCACACTTTCGTACTACGACGCGCTCGGCCGTACCTGGGAACGGCAGGCGCTCATCAAGGTTCGCCCCGTGGCCGGTGCCCCGGAACTCGGCACCGAGTTCGTCGAAGCGATTCAGCCGTTCGTGTACAAGCGTTTCCTGAGCTTCGCCGAGATCAACGAGATCAAGGCGATGAAGCGGAAGATCGAGCAACAAGCCCAGCGTGGCGGCGGACCGCGCGAAGTGAAGACGGGGCCGGGCGGCATCCGCGATGTCGAGTTCGCCATCCAGTTCCTGCAACTGCTGAACGGCGGCGACCTGCCGGCCGTCCGCCGCCGCGACACACTCGGAGCCTTGCAGGCGCTCGAAGCGGCCGGCTGCCTGACGGACACGGAATATCGCGGCCTCGACGACGCCTACCGCTTCCTTCGTCGCGTCGAACATCGACTGCAGTTGCTTTTCGACTTGCAAACGCACCGCCTGCCGGAATCGAACGACGAACTGCGGAAGCTGGCGTTGCGGATGGGATATTCGAGCCAGGACCTGACCCCCCAGGCCCCCCACGCCCCAAGCCCCAGTGGGGGGGCCCCAAACCCCCAACCCCCCCACCCCCGCGGGGAGGGGGGGCGGGGGGGGGGGGG
>JANLUE010001406.1:0-11046 GCA_031363325.1 Gemmataceae bacterium | reverse complement strand
TCTTCCTCCGCTCGAGCGCGCAAGTCTCCGGGCATTTGTTTCTTCAGTTGGTTGCGCGCATAGGTAATCAAACTCGTGTGCACGTCTCGCCACGTGTACTCCATGAATGGATCCAGTCCCGGAAACGGACTTGGCATCGCTCGAACTCCGAAGTTCAATACGCGGTCATTTTGGGAGCGCGACGCGAAGCTCGCACTCGGAAAACCGCTACCGCAGGCCCTTCTCGCGAAGAAGTTGATCCGCCCATTCGGCGTCTTCGCCCGTCAGTGGCGGGTCGGCGTCGATCGAGTAATCCGTGTCGGAGTATCGGCCATTTTCGTAGGCGAGGTCGAGGAGCGCCTGGAGATCCAGTACGACGTCGGGGTCCGCTTCACGCAACGGGATCGCGATCTTCGGCAGCGCGGCTGAGAGGGGAACCCGGTACATCTCCGATTCGCTTCCCGCCCAACAGCGACTCACGCAGATCCGATACGGAGCGAGCAATTCGGCCGGCACCATGTCTTTCGGCGGCATCAGGACGTAGCCGCCCGTGCGAATCAAATCAACTTCGACGAGGTTCGCTCCGGACATCAAGCTTCGCTGTTTGCGGCGATAGCTCCGCCGACCCGACGGACTCGACTTGTTCGACGGGCTCAGAAACTCGATCGCCGTGATCAAGCGACTGCCATCACTCGTGTCGAAGATGCGAACGCCCCGTTCGATGAGGGGGTCGGCCTCGTAAGTCACGATCGTCGGCTCGGAGACAAGCACGCCGCCCGAATTCGCGGTTCGGCCCTTATCGCCGCGCGGCAACTCGACGATGCGGGCGTCCGGCTTCCAGCGCTCGCCGCGTTGGCCATCGGCCCGGAGCTTGACGACGTGCTCTTCGATCCGGGCCCGCAAGTCACTCGGCAACCTGGGTTGCAACTGATCGGTGCAATACGTGGCGAGACGGGTGTGCAGATCGCCCCAGCGGGCTTCGAGGTAAGGGTCCATTCCGGGAAAGGGGCTTGGCATGTCTTCAACTCCGAAGCACATCGGCACCGCTCATCATACGGCAGCCCACGCGGATTGCGGGTTCGATTCGCCCGATGGATGTGGTAGAATCTCCTCACCTACCTCAACGACACGTCGCCGGAGTTCGCCCGTGTTGCGACTCGAACCGGTTCCGATCAACGGCTTCACTCGACCCTCGCGGCGCGAGCTGCTGCGACTCGGGTTCCTCGGCATTGGCGGGCTGACCACCGGCGATCTGCTACGACTTCAGGCCCAAGGTTTCGCGAAGAAGAACGACGCGGCCGTCATCTTGCTATTCGCGCACGGCGGGCCGAGCCATCTCGAAACCTACGACCTCAAGCCGGGCGCTTCGGACGATGTACGTGGCCCGTTCAAGCCGATCCGCACCTGCGTCCCCGGCATCGAAATCTGCGAGCACCTGCCCAAGCACGCGAAGATCGCCGACAAGTTCACGTTGATCCGCTCGGTGACGCACGACGAAGCGGACCACTTCGCCGGGCACCGCCGATTCCTGAGCGGCTACGGCAAGCTGAAGGCGGGCACCGGGTACGAATCGCACTACCCCCAGGTCGGTGCCATCATCAATCGACTCCGATCGCCGAGCCATCCCGGCGTGCCGACGGCCCTGGCCGTTAACGGAGTCGTGGTCAATGGTCCGGACTACGCCGCTGGCGTGTCCGAAGGCTACTGGCCTGCGATCCATCGCGTGCCGATCGTGAACGGCGGGCTCCGCGACGCGGTCCCGATCGTCGATGGCACGCAACTCGCCGATCGATTGGCGTTGAAGCGCGACTTCGACCGACTGGAGCGAACGCTCGACGCGACTGGCTCGTTCGCGACGATCGACGGCTTCGGCAAACAAGCCCTCGAGTTGATGGCCACGACGGCCGTCCGCGAAGCGTTCGACCTGTCGCGTGAAGACCCCCGAACTCGCGACACCTATGGCGACGGCTACGGCCAGGAAGTGTTAACGGCGCTTCGCCTGGTCGAAGCGGGTGTGAGTTTCGTCACGGTCTGCGCGCGCGGGAGTGGGCCGGGCACGCGGGCCCACGACTGGGACGATCACGCCGTCAACTGGGACCTGCTCGGCGCGATGCACGCCCGCTTGCCGAAATACGATCACGTCGTCTCGACGCTGATCAACGACCTGTACGAACGCGGCCTCGACAAGCGGGTGCTGTTGATCGTGACCGGCGAATTCGGCCGAACGCCGCGCCTCGAACGGCAGAACGGCGTGATCGGCCGTGACCACTGGCCAAGTGCGATGTCGATCCTCATCTCCGGCGGCGGCAAGCCGATGGGCCAGATCATCGGTTCAACGACCAGCACGGGCGAACGCCCCAAAGACCGGCCCCTCGACCCGCACGACTTGCTCGCGACGATCTTCCAACACCTGGGCATCGACCATCGCACGGAAGTGTTGGACCCGACCGGTCGACCGTTCCCAATTTGTCGAGGCGAGCCGATCCGGGAGTTGGTTTGAGTTGTGCGTTCCAAATGGAAACCCGCTCTCGGCACGAAGTAGAATGGAAGGCGGAGGACTGACATGACGGCACTAATGGAAGCGGAAATCGACGCACGGCTACCGGACCGGTACGAAATCGTCGATGGCGAAGTCGTGGAGTTACCACCCATGGGCATATATTCGTCCGAAGTCGCCAATCGGCTACAGAACGAACTGGTGGTTTACGGCCGAACCTCTGGATTCGGTCGTGCAAAAATGGACATGCTTTTCCGAATGCCGTCGCGACGCGACCCGAATCGCAACCGTCGGCCGGACATCTCCTTCGTCTCCTACGACCGTTGGCCCGCCAACCAAGCGCTTCCCTATCGCGGTAACCCGATGAACGTGGTGCCCGACTTGATCGTCGAAGTGGCCAGCCCGACGGACGAGGCTGAGGACCTGCTCGCGAAAGGGCACGAGTATTTGGCGGCCGGCGCGCGACTCGTGTGGCTCGTCTACCCGCGTTTGCGACTGATTCACGCCCTCGAGTCACCGCAGTCCGTCCGCGTGTTCCTCGAAGCGGACGAACTGGACGGCGGATCGGTGCTGCCGGGATTTCGAGTCGCGGTGGCCGGCTTATTCCCGCCGCGATCGGATGAGGCGGACGAAGGCGATGCGGCCGAGGAAAGGTGACGCGTTTATTTGCACCAATTCGAGTAGAATCGGTTGAACTCAGTGGCTTGCGCTTTGCCACTCCCAAATCAAGCGAGTATAAGAATTGGAGTCAGGCACCATTCAAACTTGGGAGTCTACATTCTCAAAATGAGTTAGGATTGAAATTCGACCCCGAGGTCGGCGTACTCCGCAGGAATGGCCAACAAGCAGATGGCGCTCAACGATGCTTCGGATTAGATCGAACTGTAGTTTGTCCGCAGGTGAAATTGCCCCTTGATTGACGGCAAAGTTCTTGTCTGGAAAGGGCATTGCGGCGGCGAAGTCAGTGCGATCGTAGCGAAGATAAGTTCCGGACGAATTCGCATCAGTCGAACGACTTAGGATCATGATCGAAGTGAAATACAGGCTCACGTTATCGGCAACAAAAGTAGGGAGTATTGATCGAATACTTGCGTATCGTGACGCGTCGAACCCGTCAAATCGAATCAATGAATCGAGAATTGGCTTGTGATCTCCTCGCTCAAAGGTATTCTTAATTTGCGTTTGATATTTGGGCAGCCACCCTGCGGCGAGCATCTGATATTCTCGAAACTTCTGGGGCGTGATTTTCTCGTCACTCTCTCCGACTCCGAGGCCAGCCATCGTCGCAGCGAGGGCCGCGACCAACCGGTACTGTGCGAACAGTTTTGGCGAACCGCGAAACGCCAATTCAAATAATTCGGTCGACCACCTAAAGTATTGTCGAATCAACGCCATTTCCGCCAACTCGCAGACGCGTTCCAGGTCCACTGGCATTGCCACTCTTTTACTCAATAATTTGTCAACGTAGTCTTTGCTATCAATGATCTTGATCATCAATGACAACTTGATTTCAGAGTTTTTCCGAGCGGCTCCGTTCTCGAATTGCTTGGCCAATTTTATCGCCTGCAAATATTTTTGGCAGGCGCTTGCGTAGTCGCCAGATTGAGCGTGCAGGTCGCCGGCGAATTCAATGTGTTCGGGCACCTCCGGTTCTGCATCGGCCGCTTGACCTGCGTTGCTCAGCGCTGCTTTGTAGTGCCGGCGCGACGCCGCGAGCTGCGCCCGCTTGATCGACTCAACTCGAACTCGCGTTCGCGCTACTCGGCCTGTCGCGGCAACATTTTGATCCGGTATTTCACGCCTCAAAAGAGAAATGCGGTTGGCCAAGTTGGCGTCCGTTTCGCCAAATCGCTCAAGTATGTCGGACGATTCGCCAAGTGCAAACGCCGCTTTCTGCCAACTCTGCTTCGCATCTTCAGCGATCTCGATCGACTCCGGATATTCCGGGAACTCACGTCCCCGATCTCGCCATTGTTCCAGCCTCGCCACGATGTCCGTCACCGTCTGAATCTTCTCGAACCGGCGCTCGCGTCTTTGCTGATCCACGACCCAAAAGGCCGACCCAATGCTCATCAGCAATAGTCCAATCGCGATGGCCAGTCCCAGTTGCACCTGACGTCGCTTCCGTTGTTCAACCGCACGCGCGTCGGCGGCCGCGCGGTCCAACTCGGCTTGACGCACGCGCTGCTCCAGGCCCGCCCGGTGGGTCGCGATCGCGGTCGCCACGACATCGGCATCCGAGGGGCGGTCCTTTGGCTCGGGGGACAGGCAGTGCTTCGCAATCGACACGAGTTCTGGGTCCGCGCCGCACGCGTCGAGTCGAGCATGGGCACCTTCGAGTTTGCCCCGCACCGCGAGAAGTCGAACCGCTTCGGAGTCCGGGCCGACGAAGGGCGGTTGGCCCGTGAGGATCGCGCACAGCAAGCCACCGAGCCCGAACACATCCGAGCGGCGATCAACTGCCGTCAATTCGCTGGCCGCTTGTTCCGGCGGCATATAGGCCGGCGTTCCCACCACGCTGCCGGCCTGCGTTCCGTAACTCTCCGCCTTCGCGCGCGGATCGCAGATTTTCGTCCGTTCTTCAGCTCCGCCGACTTCAAACTCGATGGGTGCGCCGAGTACTTTCGCCAATCCCCAATCCATCACCTGCACTTCGCCGAACGCCCCGACCATCACGTTTCCCGGCTTCAAATCGCGATGGATGACCGCTCGACTATGCGCGTAAGCCACGGCTTGGCACACTTGCTCGAAGATGACGAGCATTCGTCCCAGGTCGACCTTCGGATCGGGGCGGCCCTTCAGGATGGCGTCGAGGGTCCGGCCCTTCACCAACTTCATGGCCAAGAACGGTCGGCCATCGGCCAGCGTGCCGACTTCGTGTACGGGCGGGATGCCCGGATGTTGAAGTTGCCCGGTGATCTGAGCTTCTTCACCAAAGCGACGAAGTGTCGAGGCCGACCGGGCGAATTCCGGTAGCAAGACTTTGATGGCGACATCGCGCATCAGAGTTGTATCTTGGCCCCGATATACGAGGCCCATGCCGCCGCGCCCAATCACTTCGCGGAGTTCATAACCGGGGACCGTCGGCCAATCCGGATCGTGCGTGGCCGGAAAAAATGTCTGTTCGGCGGTAGCTTCGAAGTCGTGTCGCCGGCGAAGTTCGGCGAGTACGTGCGGATCATTCGTCAACTCATCCAGTGCGAGCCGTCGACCGTCGGCCTGGGCGGCCGCAAGTTGGGCGAGCAGGTCGTGGAGGATCGCATGGTCGACGGTGGATTGCGGCGAACCCGGTTGCGTCATGGTGAGGTTTGAGTACGAGTCGAACTCCGGATCAGTGTAGCGGACAAGCCGCACTCCAACGATTTCTCGCGAGTGCGGCGATTGGCCCGGAACGGTCAGTCGTCGCGCTTGCCCTTTTTGATCGTGATCAGGATGTTGTTGTTCTCGGCGGTCGCGGTGAATTCCGTGGGGCGTTCTTTCTGACCCGGCCGGCCAAGGCTCATGATGATCTTGTCGCCATCGATCTTGTAGATGCCGATTTGCTTTTTGCCCTTGTCCGGCCCTTCCGTGATGTCCAGGTCGATCTCCGCCACCTTCTTCGACGAGTCGAGCTTGATCGTTCCTTCTTCGGATTGTTCGCCCGAAGCGAACTTGTACTTGTCCCCCTTCACCATCCAGTTCGTTTCGTCCAGGAACTCTTTCGGCAAGCTATTGCCATTTTGCTCCCAGCCGGTGAAGCGCCAATCGCCCTCAAACTTCTTGAGGTCAGCCATCTCGTCTTTCGGCTTCGGGGCCGACAGGCCGACGGTCGCGAGCATCGCCAATCCGAGAATTGCAACAAACGCTTTCATGATCCAACTCCAGTGTTATCGAATGGATGGTTCAACTGAGCGGGAATTTCAACACGAACGCGGCTCCATCGACGAATCGCCCGTCGGCCGCCGACCAAAAGCGCCGTCGGCCGTGCAACAACCCATCGGCGAAGGTATATTCGTTGTACGACCACAAGCCGGCCTGGGTCGCGCTGCCGGCGCAGATCAGAGGGAACGGAATGCCATCGCCCGGCGGCCGAACGTACGAGCCGTGCCGATGGCCGTGGACCCAGAGCCGCACGTCGGCCGCGCGGGCGATGTCGAGCACGGGTCGGGCATCGCGGAGCTTTCGCCAGCGCGTCTCGGGTCGGCCGTCTTCGAGCCGCAGCGGGTAGTGCGTGACGATGATCCGCGGTCCCGGTGGCAGTCGCTTGAGCAGTTCCGCCAAGCGAGCGCGTTGGCCGCGCCCGACTCGTCCACGCGCGTCCCAGAACGCCACGTTCGGCCCGGCCGAATTCACGCCGATCAGCCAGATCGGCCCGACTCTCTGGGCGAATGGATAGGTGAAGTCGCCGATCCGTTCACCCTGTTGCCAGGACGCGAAGACCGATTCAAAGACTTTGCGTCGAGCCGATCGACCCACGTAGTAATCGTGGTTTCCCGGCACGGCGATGGCTGCCGGCCAACCCTCGTCGGGCTTCAGAACTCGGCGCACCTCGTCGTATTCGACTCGCAAGCCGAGTGCCGTCGCGTCGCCGGAGAAGATGACGTGATCGTGCCCACGGCCCCGAAGCTCCTGGGCCATGGCCGATGCGATCGCTGTCGCGTCCACAAAGTGCTTGCCCCGGCCGAATCGACCGTTTAGCCAGCCAACGGACCGCTTGCTCATCCAATCGAGCGCGGCCAACCGAACCGGCGTCGCGGTCAGGTGGATGTCGCTGAAGTGAGCCAGGCGGAGCGACATCAATCTCCTCGGTCAATGAGGCCGGCAACCGTCTTCAAGCTTACAATTCTCGCAATTCCCCGCCCCGAGGGTAGGCCGATGACTCGCTACGACTTTGCCGGCAAGGTGGCGCTCGTGACCGGCAGTTCCCGGGGCATCGGGGCCGCAATCCTCGAGGGGTTCGCGCGAGCCGGGGCAACTTGCGTGCTCACATTCTGGGACGATTCGGCTGGGGCCAATCGCAAAGACGCCGAGACGCACGCCGAGAAGTTGAAGGCATTCAACGTGCCGGTCCACCTGATTCCGGCCGACGTGCGCTTGCCGGCCGAAGTCGATGCGCTCATGGCGCGCGTGAAGTCGGAGTTTGGCGGGCTCGATGTACTCGTGAACAACGCGGGCATCTTGCGCGACAAAACGCTCCGCAAGATGACCATCGACGATTGGCGAGCCGTGATGGATACGAACCTGGACGGCGTGTTCAACTGTTGCAAGTCGGCGCTCGATGTGTTGCGCGACAATGGTCGAATCGTGAACATCGCCTCGATCGCCGGGCTGCATCCGTTCCACGGCCAATCGAACTACGCGGCCGCCAAGGCCGGCGTGATCGCGCTCACGAAAGTGTTGGCCAAGGAACTCGCCCGTCGCGGCATCACGGCCAACGCGATCGCGCCGGGCGTGATTCACACGTCGATGATTGGCGAAATCAAGCCGGACGTGATGGAGGGCTATTTGAAAATGATCCCCCTCGGCCGACTCGGCAAACCAGAAGACGTGGCGAACGCCGTGCTGTTCCTGGCGAGCGAAGAGAGTGGCTATATCACGGGCCAGGTACTGCCTGTCACGGGGGGATGGTTGGTGTGAGTTAGGTTAGTGTTAGTACTGAGTACTCAGTACTCAGTACTCAGTACTCAGTACTCGGTACTCGACACCGACTACGCAACCTTCAATCGTCATGGTACCAACGTGAAACAACTCGCCATCGTCGTAAAGCCGTTCCGGGCCGAGGCCGTCTTGCAGGCGATCGCGGCGTTCGGCGTGAGTGATTGCGTCGTTCGCGAGGCGAAAGGGTATAGCCGGCAGAAAGGATATCTCGAGCGTTACATTGGCAGCGAATATAGTGCGGCGTTCTTGCCGAAGGTTGAGATTACGGTTTGGGTCGACGACGATCGCGCGGCGGAACTTGCGGAAGCGATTGGCAAGGTGGCCCGGACGGGTCGCATCGGGGACGGCAAGGTTTTCACCGTCCCCGCGGCCTGGCCGGGCGCGATTGAGTTTTGATCAATTCAACTGAACCGCTCGGCTAATCTGACCGTTGATGATGTGTTGCGAGTAGAATCGCCACGTGCCAGTCTGCAGGAAGGCGAGCATCGTCATCCAATCGTTGCCGTTTCGCGGTGGGTAACCGGTCGCGTTGCCGACGATGTTGGAATATCCCGAGCCGTACACGTTGAAGACGCCGCCGTTCGGGGCCGGTGCCGCGAAGTCGCCGGCGGTCACGTTCGGCACCGTCGGGCCGGGCACGCCGACTCCCGCGTATTCGTCCAAGCCGGCCAGTTGTTGCGCGAGTTTCGTCCCGCCACCCGCGATCCCCGAGCCCGGAACCCGTTCGTCGTCCGGCCAGATGTGGGCGGCGTAAGTGTTCACGCCGACCGACTTGAAGCAGAATGAACAGCCCGAGAACTGAGTGGTTACCATGACGGTCCCACCCGTCAGGTGCGTGCCGTCGATGGTCGCGAAGCTCCCCCGAATCGGGTTTGTGGTCCGGCCCGGAACGTTGGACCACAAGATGGCCGGCACGTTGAGGACCGGAAACGTGTAACAGTGGGGCGTATCGCCGGGCGGGGTGGCGACGATTTTGTAGCGCGGAATTCCGTTATAGAGCGCGAAGAACATGCTTTGATGCATGAGCCCGTCGGTCCCGGAGCCCTGCACAATGACGAGGTTGTTCTGGAGGAAAGTCAGGGGGTTCGCCACGAGGGCCTGGTATTTGGCCCGAAGGAGATTGGCGTTGCCACGCGCCTGATCGGCGAGGAGGCGAAGCCAATCGATGTCTTGATTGAATCGAACGAGCGCCGGACCGGGGGCGAGGCCCTTGATCGCGGCGGGATCGCCGCCGGCGGACGAGATGGCGACCGCTTCCATCAGGATGATCGAGCGCCGCACTTTCCGCGATGGGTCGGTGCCACGATCGGCCGCATCGTTCATGGACATCGGATCGGAAAGGCCCTTGATCGACCCACCGCCAGTCATGCCCTGAATCTTGGCGTTCATGCGGGCCCGGACGGCCACGCGTTCGTTGGCCGGGACCGCGAGCACGATGTAGTCGAGCGTTTCGTCGATGCGGGCTTGCGCCCCCTTGCTGAATAGTCCCATGCGGACTCCGTGAAATCGATGCGCGAGAGAGTTGTGTCTCGGTTCATGCGATTTGCCGGCACGCCGCGGACACGAGCTCCAGGAATTGTTGCTCGGCGTCGCGATTGTTCTGCTTCCGCGCCAGGGCCAAACCCGCTTCGGCGAACTCCAGGGCGCGCGTTCCTTGCTTCCGCCCGAGCATCGCTTCCGCCGCGGGCCCGTAGACCTTCGAGTCGTCGGGCGATCGGGCCATCGCTTCCTGGAACACGGCATAAGCCCCATCGACATCTCCACTTCGGGCCAGCGTCCGGCCCCGACTGAGTGCGTAGTCGAGCGCCCGCCCGCCGCCATTGGTCGCCGCGTCGGCCGACGTTCCCGCTTCGAGCAAACGAAGCTCTTCGGCCAAGTTCGCGTTGTCGCGGGCCGCGCGAATGAGATGCGCGAAGAACGAATATCGGTCGGCAATCGTCGCGCGCCCGACTGCATGCTTCGCGAACTCCTCGGCCAAAACCTCCGCGTCCAACTTCAACGCGGCCCGGAACGCCTGACCGAGTTGATCGTCCGTCAACGCGTCGGCGTTCAGCCCGCCGAGGTCCGCCGCGCCGAGTGTATCGAACTCGATCGCCGCACCTTCGATGGCCGGAGCGCTCGACAGGCCGAGCTTGCGGCGCAGCCGGTCGAAGTCGTACGGACTGGGAATTGTGGAATTCGAGTTGTTCAGGCATTGATCCATGAAGTGAATGAGGCCGGGCAGGCGCCGCTTCAAGGTCGGGTGGCTCGCGGCGTCGATTGGCGTCGCGCCGTTCAGCGACTTGAGCGAGCGATGAATCCAGTTTTCCTCGAAGTACTCGCGGCTGCGTTCACGAAGCTTCGCGGACATGACGTTCGGGTCGACTCCGTCGCGGACCGGGTAGAGCATGATCTGAGCGACCACGTCGGCGAACTGACTCGGCCCCGTGTCGAAGACGGGCTCGCCGATCGCGGCCCCGACGCGCTGGCGAATCTCGGCGATGGCTCGATCCAGTCGCGCTCGGTCCGGGTGCCAAAGCCGAATCAATTGTCCATCGAGCACGAAGTACGATAGGAGTGGGGCCAGTGGGACGGAGCCGGGCACGCCGAAGTCGGGCACTTCGTCGAGCACGAGCGCGGTCAGGACCGAGTTTTCCTGATCGACGTTCAAGACGGCGAGGCGGCCGCCTTCGACGAGTTGATCGAGGAGTTGGCCGATCGCCTTCGGCTGAGTGATCGGCAGGAAGGCGCGATGTTCGACGAAGTCGGCCTCCGCTTCCATGCCGTACCCGCGCCGCAAAACTTCGATAAGGCCGATCGATTCGTCGGCCGTCGCTTCGGCCGGATCGAAGTCGACCGATTTGAGGAGGGCTTCGATCGCTCGGGAGTTGTCGCCCAACCAAGCGCGTACCTGGCCGATTTTGTACCAACGGGCCGGATCGTCGTCGCGGATC
>JANLUE010001398.1:0-4485 GCA_031363325.1 Gemmataceae bacterium | reverse complement strand
CTTTGATCAGAAATCCGGCAAGGGCGATGCAAACCAACCGGGATCGGAGATTCACTTCGAAGCGATTCATTACAGCGAAGGCAAAGATCGACCGAAACGGCTTGCGATTCGTGGCACGTTAGATGGGCCGGGAGAACTCGTGCTTGACCCGAATCATTTGAGCTTGGACTCAAGTGGACGAATATTCAAGTCAACCATGAAGGGTTTTTCACAGTTACCAGTTCAAATCAAATTTGCCTGTACTTCCATGCCCAATAATGGCGGCCGAAAGGTTTATGACTTGGTACCCGATGAGCCTCAGAAGTTGCCACGACGACACGCTCACTCGCGATTCACGCTCATTTTGTCCCTCGACGAATCCGGGCCGAATGACTTGCTCATTCGTGATGGCGACAATTTCCCCGAAATGTATCCAATGGTCGATCACCTTCGAGTGCGATAGAGCTTCGGCGACCGGTGTATCGTTGGGGCGTCGAGTCGCTGTGCGGGCTGCTCGCCGACATCACGAACACGTTCAACCGGATCGTCCGAAAATTCGCCTCCCTCGCCGAACAACCAGTAATTACCTTTCGCCCCCTGCGCTGGAAGCTCGGGCGATCGTCCATCGGAAAAGCCCTGCCTTGTCGAACCATTGATCAGGCCGCGCGTTGGCGACGCTTGGAACTGCGGGAACGTTCCGCAGTTCTAATAGACATAAGTGTTCCGAGTCGATCGCGATCAGCTTGTCGGTCGAGGTCGTGACCGTTGTCGACAGGTCGGCGTCAATTAGGCGAACGCGTTCGGGCGGGCGCGGCTCGCCGAGTATGGCCGTGGAGTCGCACTGGGGAATAGAATGACGCTCGGTGTTGAATGTCGCTTCGTCAAGGTACCATCGGGGATTTCCGATGGCTCGCGTCATCCTCGATTCGCGTCGAGTCCGGCATTGCCGGAAAATGCCGCGCTTGAATGTTAACTCAACACCTCCCGCAAAGCCCCCGCGAGTCGATCGATCTCCTCGGCTGTGTTGAATGGACCCGGGCTCACGCGAACGGTTCCTTCCGGGAAGGTGCCGAGCGCCCGATGGATGTACGGGGCGCAGTGCAGGCCGGGGCGGATCGCGATGTCGAAGGCTTGATCGAGAATGCCGCCGATCTCCGTGGCGCCCAGGGCTTCGTTGCGAAAGCTAAGCGTGCCGACACGCTTGGCATGATCGCGATGGCCGAAGACTTCGAAGCCGCCGATGTCGTCGAGCTGTTTCCACAAGCGTTCGACGAGTTCCACTTCGTGGGTGTGAATCTTGGCGAGGCCCCGTTCCTCGACCCACTGGATGCCGGCGATCAGGCCGGCCACGCCGAGGACGTTGGGCGTGCCGCCTTCGAGGAAATACGGGAACTCGGTCGGCTGAGTCTCACTTGATGAATCGCCTCCGGTCCCACCTTCGCGCCAGACGCCGACCTTGGCCCGCGGCGAAACATACAAGGCCCCCGTGCCGGTCGGCCCCATCAGGCCCTTGTGGCCGGGGAACGCGAGCAAGTCGATGTTCATCGCTTGCACATCGACCGGGACCACGCCAGCGGTCTGGGCGCAATCGACGAGGAACAGCGAATCGCGTTCGCGGACGATCGCTCCGATCTCGGCGACCGGTTGAATCGTGCCGACGACGTTGCTCGCGTGCGTGAGCGCCACGAGTCGAGTCTTCGGCGTCATGGCGGAGCGCACGTCATCGGGGTTCAAGGTGCCGCCGCCATCGGCCTTCAACCGCGTGAGCGTGACGTGCCCGGCCTTCTCCATCGCTCGCAGTGGCCGACTGATCGAGTTATGTTCGAGGTCGCTCGTGATGACGTGATCGCCGGCCTGAAGCACGCCCTTGAAAGCCATGTTCAAAGCGTCGGTGCAGTTCAATGTGAAGACGAACCGCTCCGGCGCGCGGCCGTTGAAGAATCGATTGAGCCGATGTCGCCCATCGTCGAGCGCGTGCTCGGCCGCCAGGGCCATCTTGTGCCCGGCCCGCCCGGGGTTCGCCAGCGACGTACGCCCAAACCGGTCCATCGCCTGATAGACGGCCTCCGGTTTCGGGAACGACGTGGCGGCGTTGTCGAGATAGATTGTGCCCAACTCAGGCCCTCTGAAAATCACGCGAAGATCGCGTCAACTTCGATTTCCGCAACCGTTTCGCCGCGGAGTACGATCGGCACTTTCGAGCCCCGGCCGTAGTCGGCGCGCGCGCGATACCCCGGCTCCTTGCCGGCCTTCGGATCGGAATACACCTCGACGACTTCGTCCCCAACATTGACGATCCAATAAATTGGCAAGCGGTTGCGGGCGTAAAGCTTCAGTTTCGTGGTGCGGTCGTAGCGCAAGGTCGTGTTGGATACTTCAATCACCAGTGCGACGTCCCGCGCGACCGGCTTGCGCTGGCGATAGCGAGTCTTGGGCCCGGGCACGATCACGCCGTCCGGTTCCGGGACCGAACCCGCCAGGCGAATTCCAAACTGGCAGCGGATGGTCCACTCGGCGGGCAGAGCCTTCAAGAACAATTCCGATAGCAAATCGACCGCGACGATATGGGGATCGTTTTGCGGCTTCTTCTCGACCAGATAGCCATCGATCATCTCGAATTTGTCGTCCGAATCAAAGAGCCCCCGGCGCGTGAGTTCCTCGTAGCGCTCGACCGTGAAGCGGGCCAATGGCGCGTTCGGTAATTGCGGCGGTTCAGGCAAAGTCGCGACGGACATTGGACTCACAGTTTCAATTCGGAGACGGCGATCGCTCCGAGCTTCTTGCCATCCAGAACGAGCGGGAGCAGGTCGCCCGAAACGTAGTCGGTGCGTTTGCGGTAGCCCCTCTTTCGACCCGCCTCTGGCTTTGAATATACTTCAACGCGGCGATCAGGGATGTTTACGATCCAATAGTTTGTTACGCCCGCCCCTGCATATCGCGCGAGCTTGTAGCCACAGTCGCGCGGTACTTCGATGTCCGCAATCTCAATGACCAGCGATGCTTCCTTCGCACGAGGCCAGCGGCGCCCGAACGTCGTCCCCTCTCGAAGCAACATCAAGTCCGGCTCGAATACACTTCGACCGACCACGAGCGAACTTCGCGGCAAGATCCACCACCCAGCGCCCAATATCTCGCGAAACCAACTCTCTAACACCGTTCGCTTGTAACAATGAGGCGGTGATTGTGAGTACTTCGGCACGATCCATCCGTCGAACAGTTCGACTCGATCGTCCTTCCCCAATACTCCATGCTCGACCATCCGCTCGAATTGCCGAATCGTGAATCGATAGATCGGGAACTCCGGCACGATGGCATCGCTCGGCTTGGGTCGAACCCAGTTCCTGGGGTAGATCCGAAGCTCGAATTTGCCGCCGATGTCGGCCATGTCGCACTCCGGTCGAATCCTCAATGCCCCACGTACTTCGCGTACAACGTTCGCGCCTTGTCGGTATCGTCCGTGCCTTTGATGATCGCGCGGCCGTCGGGGAAGATCGTGAAGTCGTATTCGTTCGCGGCTTCCTTCAATTGAAACTTCAACAAGAATTTATTGAAGGTCACGTGCCCGCTCACGCCGAGTTGTTTGGCCAGATCTTCCAGGCTCAGGCGGTTGCCAGTCCGGGGGGACACTTGCACGGCGTTGCGGCCGCACAGGCTCGTCGTCTGGGTGCCGTGTTCGCCTTCGAGCCATTCGAACTTGCGTTGCTTGCAGCACGGGCAGTTTCGCGCTTCGAGCAGGCGGGCGATCTTGATGCGCCGGCCGGTGTTCAACCACAAGTCGAACGTCACGAGTTCGCGGTTGATCGCCTCCTTCTTGCCGGCCAAAAGCTTCAGGGCCTCGGCGGCTTGATAACTCGCGACGACGGCCACGGCCGGGCCAAGTACGCCCGCCGTCTCGCAAGTGCCGACATCGCCGGGGCCGGGGCTCGCCTCGAAGACACAGCGCAGGCATGGCGTTTCGCCGGGGACGATCGTCATCGTCTGGCCTTCGGTTCCGACGGCACCGCCGAAGATCCACGGCTTGCCGAGTTTCACGGCCGCATCGTTGATCGTGTAGCGGACTTCAAAGTTGTCCGTGCCGTCCAGGATTAGATCAACGTCTTTGCAGAGGTCGATGATGTTTGTTCGGTCGATGTCGGCCACGACCGGTTCGATCTCGATCGACGAATTGACCGCCCGGAGTTTGTTTGTGGCGGCCACGGACTTCGGCAAATTGCCGATCACGTCCGATTCATCGAACAGAACCTGGCGCTGCAGGTTGCTGATTTCAACAAAGTCGCGGTCGACGATGCGCACGAAGCCGACGCCGGCCCGCACGAGATGATTGGCGAGCACCGTGCCGAGCGCACCGCAGCCGCACAGCGTGACGCGGGACGCGCCGATCCGTTCCTGACCGGCCTTGCCGATGCCGGGCACGCGGGTCTGACGGGAATATCGTTCGGCGGAGTTCGGGTCGAATGTCATTTCAGGTCTTGAAAAGATTACTAACCACAGAGTCACAGAGGGCAC
>JANLUE010001360.1:0-4728 GCA_031363325.1 Gemmataceae bacterium | reverse complement strand
CGGTTGCTGAAAAGCGGTCCATCGTTTGACTCCTTGTGTTCATCGATTTTTGATTGACTCTATGAGAGAAGTTCGATTCGCGTAACACCAGCAAGTTCGTCGGCTTTTTCTCAGCCCGCCAATTCAAAGTCTCTTTTCAGTTGGCCGCGCCCAAGCTGCCGACTCCCATCGACCATTGTACTGTTGACACCGCTCGTACGGCCGCGCGCATCGCTCTGATGTTCACGAGCATCTTCGGCGGTCAACACGACGGGATCAAAATTCTCCATTCGACTCGCCAACGCCTCGATCTCCTCTTGAGTTGTCGGCCAAGTGTCGTCGGTCAAAAAACCGTCGTCTTCATCCGATGGTTCGACGCGGACCCTAGTCCCGTCGGGAAGTTCAGTCGGTGAATCCAATTCGACCCGACCACCACGGACGATGCCCATCAGCGCTGTCATGTGCCCCTACTGGCAAGAATCAGCTGCGGGGAGGCGTCCCCGAATATTCTATCCGTTCGGCGGCGAAGCCGCCTTCGGCAATGGCCGAGCCGAAGGACGTAAGCCCGCCGGGTGAGCCGCAAGGGCGAGGCATGCTCGGTGGATCGTGAAAATGAACAACCCGTCATCCCTGAGAAATTCACCCGGATAGCCGGTTGGGGATCGAAGAACCGAAAGCACGCAAGGCATAACGGGCCGGCCCGCCGCCCAATACGGCACCGTCGCCGATCTCCGCGAGCGCCGAAAAGAACTGGTGCCTCCTTTTCGCGACGGGTAAGATGACTGCATCCAGCCGCCGCGGGGGCAACATGGCCGAGTTGACGATTCGCTTGCGTCGCGACCCGGAGACCGGGAAGCACGATATCCTCATCGACCTCGAGTCCGATGCGGACGCCCTGCCGCACGAACACGAGCAGATGCACCGAGCGGCGGTCGAGAAGTTGCTCGGCAAAGAGAACGTCGGCAAGGTCGTGATCGAGCGCGAGGTCGAGGCGACACCGGCCGGCTCGCAAACCACTCCGCCGCAACCCGAGCGGCAGGCCCAGAAGCAAGGCGGTTGACCCACCCCCGCGATGATCTTCCAGTTTCCCGACTTCGAAACGATTCGCCTGGCGATCACCACCGGTCTGGTCCCGGCCGAGGTCGCGTCCGCACCAGCCGAGGTTTCGTTCGATCCCGACCATCGACCCGCCGTCAAGTCGGCCGGGGGCATGCCGCCGAAGGCGATGCAGAACGCCCTGAAGAAAGTCGGCGTGCGGCCGATCAAGGAACACGTCGGCCCCGTGCAGAGCGTCGATTGCTGGCCGCAGTTGCTCCCGATCACGAAGCTCGCCGGCGTGCCCGAGGTCACTTCGACAACGCCCGTTCTGTTCGACTTGCCGTCCGCCGAGATGGCGATCGTCGTGACCGAGATGTTGCGGCTCGGCAACGATCGCCAGAGTTTCCGCACGGTGGCCGGCGCGAATGGCGACCACGTCTTGCTCAAGGTGATTGGCCCGCCCTACTACACGCTCCTGCGGGCGATCGACAAGTCGACCCAGAAGGGGGCCTCGGTCGCGGCCTTCATCGAACGGGCACCGCGCGTCTGGGTCGAGCTGGGGCACGATCACGCGCTCGCCGCCAAGATTCATCCGGCAGCGGGGCAAGTTTTGTTGCTTCGGCCCGAACGCGGCTGGACCGCGATTGTCGATGGGCCATTCCAGGACGTGTACGAATCGCTGAAATTCGAATTGCCGAGCGCCGCAGTCGAATGGCAGGAGTCGCAACTCAAGGGCAAGCTCGCGGTCCCGATGCGGCTCGTGCCCGGCAACGCGGCCGACGTGCCGGAGCTGTGGGTCGTCACGCGGAACGCCATCGATCAGCTCGACGCGTTGGTCCGCGATGCCGACGAACGTCTGATGTCGCGGCTCTCGTTCGCGGTGGCGACCGAGAACGGCGCGAGCACGATCGTCCTGAAAGCTCGGCCATCCAAGTTGCCCCCGCCCGTTTTGCCGCTTGACGAGGCGATCGGGTTCAAGCCCTACTGGAAGTTGCCGAACCTTTTTGTCCCGGTCGGTCGGCGCCTGATGCCGACGCTCCGCCGCGACGCCGTTCGACGCTTGCTTGCCGACGACCCGGCGCAGGTTGTGTGGCTCATGCCTGGCACCGTGGGCGATGGGCGCTTCACCCCCGAGGTGCTGCCGGACGAATCGTTTCGGCCGCTCGAAGACTGGATCGATTACATCATCGACCACGAGCACGAAGCGTTGAAGTCGTGGATCGGAGCGACGCGATTTAACTTCGATTCGTTCGAATGTTCGGAGGATCAGCCCGATCGTCCGAAGGCCCCGCCGCCGGCCGAGCGCGGCAAGAAAGGCTCGCACGATCCCGCTCCGAGCATCGACTTGAAGGCCGAACCGAAGGCCAACAAGAAGAAGGCCGCCAAGTCGGACTCGACCGAGTTCGCGGCCCTGGCCCCGATCGCGCCGAACGAACTGAAGGTCAAGATCGACGAGTTGGAGAAAGTGTTCCTGGCCGGGACCGGCGGGCTCGACGAACCGGCCCGACAGGCGTTGTGGCCCGAACTCGCTCGATTGAACGCGGCCCTGGGGGATGCTTCCGAAGCGGCCATCGCCTGGACCAACGCGTTCTGGGAACTCGACGAGATTCCGATCGAACAGGCCCGCGAGTGGCTGCTCACAGAAGACCCGAAGGCATCGACCGTGCCGACCGCCGCGGAATGGGACGCGGCACTCGGCGACCGGAGTCCATCGCCGATCGACGCCCGACGATTCGCGGCCCGCGTCCTCGTCGCCTCGCTGAGTTCGCCGGTCCCGGAAACGTTCCTCGCGCGTCTGCCGAAGGTCCGCGAGTATCTGGATCGCTACGAAGGGATGCTCGGCCTGCGCGTCGTCTGGCTAGCGTGGGTGCATCTTGCTCGGGCGGGGCACGGCCAGGCGGACGTGCTCGGGCTCGCGCGAGTTCGCGATCGATTGTTGCAACGCTTGCTCGAACAGGGCTTGAACAAGGAACGCGACCTGCCGTATTTCCTGCGGACGGCCGGCGGTGCCGGGGGCGAGCGAGCGCGAATCGTCCGCGACCGGGCGCTGAGAGTTCATCGGCTCGTCGAGAAGTGGCACTCCGGCGAAGACGTGAAGGTCAACAAGCCCTATGTGGACTTGATGTTCGCCTTCGGCCTGGCCCGCCTCGGCGAAGCGACGGCCGCACGCGACTTGCTCGCGTCGGCCGAGCGCGAGTTGTTGAAGACGGGCGACGCGGTTCACGTGTTCCTCTATCAGGCGTTCAAGTGGCGGGTCGAATCAGCATTGCAGGGCAAGCCGCACACCGGGGGCTTGCCGCCCGAGCTGATCGCCAAGCTCGACAAGATCGACGCCGGCCACGGCAAGCAAGGGATCAATCCGCGTTATGTCGTCGATCGCATGCGCGAACAGTCGTGGATTCTCGAGCCGCAGGAGAAGTGCGATCCGAACCGCGACATGAAGAAACATTCGGCGGAGTTGGTGCGCACGCTGGCTCAACTGGCCGACTCGAAAGACCCCGCCGGCATCGCAACGTCGGTCCGACAGTTGGCGAAGAAGAACCCCGACCTCTACAGTCGCCTCGAGATCACGCAGTTCGTTGGCCTGCATGGCCCGCGCGTTGGCGAAGAGTTCACGATCGAGTACCTCGCCAAGTTGCCGCAACTGTTCGAGGCGTTCAAGGCTCAGTCCGACCCACGCGAGTCGACCGACAAGGACGAAGCCCGCCGGAAAGTGCTGCGCCAGTCGCTGTTCCTGGCCGCCCACTACGACCGGCGCGAACTGGTCGGCGAGTTGTTCCGCACACTCCTCGAACGCATCCGCGTCGCCGGCGCCGGCGAACGGCAACCGCTGATTGCCGAGGCGGCCCGCGAGTGCATCCGCAGCTTGAGTCGGCTCGGCATGAAGGACGAGATCGGCCAGTTCCTGGCGCAAGTCTCGCAGGTCGTGATCGGCGACAAATCGTTGACGCAACTTCGCCTGATGTCCGGGGCCGACTGGCGCGAGGTTCTGATCGCGCTCCTGGCGCTCAGCGAGGGCTGGTTATTCTTCGGCGACTACGAGCGGGCCAAGCCCTTACTCGACGCGGCCCTCGAACAAATCCGTACCCCCGAGGCCGACGCGCTCCATCGATCGATCCAGGCTCAGTGGTACACGAAGCTCGTTCAAGCTTACGTGTCGGCGGTCGGCAAGTGCCCGGTCGACGAGGCGCTCCGGCGGATCGAGTTCCTCTTGGAAAACGTGCGGGCGCTGCCCAATTCCTACACGACGCACGCGCACTATTCGCGGCTGCACCTGAACGTCGTCGAGGAAGTGATTCGCTCGCTGGTCAGCGACAACATCGCTCTGGGCGATCAAGCGAAGCGCTGGCTGGACGACGACGAGTTCCTCGTACGCCGCCGCGTCCACGCCGACATGCGGCGGATTCTAAAGCAGAGTGGGTTGTGATTGTTGGGATGCGATTCGATTGATTTGACAATTCCGGTATTCAGACCAACGGTCTGAGATTGTTCAGCCCAGGGCAAGATGGCGCAGCCATCGCCGCCCTGGGTTCGGCCCGCCAATGCGTGATCGGTCGAATTATCAGGACGATTCGGTATGAGATCCAATTGGGATTGCCGTAGGGTGGGTCGAGCGCGGATCGCGCCAGCGATCCCGCGAGGCCCACCGGGTAGCGGGCTCGAACCTTGATCCGTCTGGATTCGGGACTGGTATCCGGTGGGCCTCGCGGG
>JANLUE010001302.1:0-5394 GCA_031363325.1 Gemmataceae bacterium | reverse complement strand
GGCCGAGCCGACGCGGCCCGTCGGCGACGCGGCCATGTTGCGATTTCTGATGGAAAACCGCGAACTGAACCAGGCCGAGACCGCGAAGCAAACGGGCATCGCCGAATCGACCATCTCGGAGGTTCTCTCCGGCAAGCGAATCCTCAACCGAACGCAGGTCGGCAAATTGAGCCGAACCTTTCGGGTCGGACTTGCGGCGTTCGCGTCCACCGATTGACGCCCTACCGCGTCCGGGGCGGCTTGATCGCGCCGGCCGCGCCGAGTCGGTTGCCCGCGTTCGCCGGGCGTGGCGGGCCGCTCATCGAGCCGGGGACCATGCCGCCGTAGCTGTTCAGGAAGTAGCCGCCGGTGTTCTGAAACACTGCGATGTGCCCGCTGACGGGGAGGCCGGTCATCGGGTCGTTGGCGGCGGCCAGGGCCTGGAGGCCGGCGTTCGTGGCCTGCTGTTGCGAGCGCAGCGAGTTGCGGAAGTCCATTTGGGGTCGGACGATGCCGTAGTAATTCACGCCGGCCGAGTTGCCACGGCGAAGCAGGTTC
The DNA here is from genome assembly GCA_031363325.1 of Gemmataceae bacterium. Taxonomy (GTDB): domain Bacteria; phylum Planctomycetota; class Planctomycetia; order Gemmatales; family Gemmataceae; genus SIAJ01. Next base: position 4,857 of record JANLUE010001302.1, on the reverse strand, counting down.
AAATACGGGCTCACGGTCGGGCCGGTCTGCGGCACGTTGGGCGAGCCGCCCTGGGGAACTTGCCCCAGGGCCGGACCGACGAACACGAGCGAGAGGCCCAGGAGGGCGACCGGGCCAAGCAAGCGGATCATCGCGAATCCTCGGGCGGTCTTACGGATTGTTATTGTTGCCGTTGTTGTTTCGGCCATTGAGTGAATTCACTGTGCTGCTGCCCAGCAACGTTACACCGAAGATTCGTTCGAGCGGGGCGAACAGTCGGGCCAGGCGCGTATCGAACGTCACCAGGTGATCGGAGTGTACGAACACGCGATCGCCGGGGTGAAGTTGATAGTTCGTATCGCTCTTGCCCCGTTGTGTGATCGCCGCCCAGTCGACCGGATAGATTTCATCCGTCTCGTGCATCGTTGTCCGTCGCGACACCCAGATGCGATCCTGATCCGACACGGCCGACAGTCCGTTGACCGCGCTGATCGCATCGATGACGTGGTCGTTTCCGGTCACCGGCAAGCGAACGACCTGTTGGCCGGCCCCGCCGCCGTCGAGGATCACGTAGAACACTTTGCTATTATAGGCCGCGATGTCGACCGTCACTTCCGGTTCGAGGAGTTGCTTCGCGAGTTGTGTTTCAATCGCCTTCTTGGCCATTGCAATCGTCATTCCTCGAACCCGAATGTCGCCGTAGATGCCGAGGCTGATCGTCCCGTCCGGGCGCACGAGGTGCGGCCCGCGAACCTGTTGTTGCCCGCGCGATTCTCCAAGTGTCACTTCGGCCTTCGGATCGACGGACAGCTTCTTGTCCAACAGCGATTTCTCGATCAGCATCTTCGCGTCGGCGAGCGTCATCCCGACGACCTTGACCGAACCATAGGTCGGCCCCAGGTTCACCGTGCCATCGGGATCGACTGGGAACGGCCCGTCGATCGGGTCCATTGGCAGGATGTTTTTGACCTTGATGATCAACAGATCCTGCGGCTTGACGCGGTACGGGGGCTTCGGCAACGCATAAAGCAATTCGATTGTGATGATGTCGGGCGGTTCGATTTCGTAGGTCGCGAGATCGACCTTGGCGAGTTCGTGCGGGATGTTGCCCGGCGGCATCACGACCGGATGTTCGTCGTGGAAGTAACTCAGGTGCCCGCAACCGGCGCTGGCGGCCAGGCTCGCCATGAGCGAAGCGACGATCAATTGGCGACACGAACGCATGGCGGACTCCGACGGGCGGCACTTCGATATGCCCGTACTATCGTCGCGCCCGGACTATTCGGTTTACCCGTTCCGTTCGGAACAATCGGAATTGCCGGCCCAAACGTTATTCCCAAAGTGCCCAGTGTCCCGACAAGACCGCGATCGCAATCAACCCGTTCGTCGTGGCATGGGCCAGGATCGCGTCGCCGAGTCGATCGCGGCGGCGATACGCCCAGGCATAGGTGAGCCCCGCGAGGACACCCGGGAGCCACATTCGCCCGTGCAGCGCGCCAAACAGAACGCTTGACGCCAGGACCGCGAACCACTGGGTCAGTGCCGGCACGACGGTCTCGAAGTGGGAGCCCGCGAGTCGGCGCATCAGGTAGCCGCGGAAGGCGAGTTCCTCGACGATCGGCACGACGAAAACGCTGCCAACGATTCGACCGACGATCCAGACGGCCGACCAGTAGGGGGACATCGATCGAACGTGGCTTGCCGTGTTCGCGTCCGGGTCTGGGCTGATCGCGTACGCCCAGGCGACCCAGGCCGCGAACACGAACGCCCCGAGTCCAACGGCCGACCACGACCAACCCCAGCCGAGCCGCGTGTAGGCCCACCGAAATTCCCAGATCGCGACGAGTCCAAGGAAGACCCGAAGACCGTAGAAACGATCGAAGCCGTCCGGCGAGAACGCAGCCGTGATCAACGCGGTTCCGAGCACGACGAGCCACGGCACGAGGTACGCACCGGCGGGATTCGAGGAATTCGCTTCGGGCTCGCGACGCTCGGCACGGAACGGCCGCAGTTGCCCGAGCGCTACAACTCCAACAGCGACCGCATTGAACGTGAGCCAGCCCGCGAGCGAATGGAACCCACCGATCGCGATGTCGGCGTAGCCAGCGCTGCCAAGTCCGATCAGAACCACGATTCGCAAGACGTTCGCCGCCCAGGCCGCGAGCAAGGCGATTGGTATCAGCGCGATCGATTGAGGAAAGCGAAGTTCGTCGCGGCGCAACCAGACGAACGAGGCGACGAACGCAGTCGCGAGGCCGAGCCCTTCGTAGCCGGCGCAGATGGGTCGAATTCGGACGGAGAACTCAGCGGTCCCGACCAGTTGATCGGCCGCATCGTAGACGAGTTCATTCGTGAACAGTCCAAGTACGCGGCGGACGGCGGCGAGCGTCCAGTCGGCGAGATCGCCCCAAAGTCCGGCCGTGCCGCGGCTCGCCGCGACCGAGACGGCCGTCACGACTCCGACGAGCAGCCACACATCCCAGGCGCGAACGAAGAGCCGCAACCACGTTCGAGCGGGAAACACCGCGAGTGCCCAGGCGACGGCCGTTGCGAGGACGGTCCCAGCCCAAAGGGCGGCGAACGCGGGGTCGGGACTTTCGCGCGAGAACGCCGGTCGCCAGAGTAAGGCACAGCCGACAAGTAAGGCGAAATGAACTCCCAGGGCGGCGCCCCAACGATGCGACCCCGGGCCGACGGTGGCCAACTCGCGGCGCAAGCGGCCGCCGCCGAACAGAAACACACCAACGCCGGCGGCCAGGAGGATTTGCGGAACGACGTGCGCGAAGCCGAGCCAGCCGGCCCACCAATGTTCGTTGCCCCAGTAGGCGCGCAGTCGACTATCGCCGGCCGCGACGGTCATTTCTGCGCAAGCGAGGATTAGGAGAAAGGTGATGCGAACGGCCGGCCCTCTCGTCGCCTTGGACATGGCCGACCAATGTGGGCGAAGGAGTGATTAGATCGTGGCTTCGGCGACCGGCTTGTTGCTGCGTCGACGTTCGAGGAGCAACAGCGACAGGCCCGCGACGCAAGCGAGTGCGGCCGTCGCTCCGGAAGCGCTGATCTCGGGTACGGTTCCGCCCTGGGTTCCGCCCCCGGAATCGTCGCCGCCGCCCCGACGTTGATTGCCGTTTTGGCCGCCGCCGTTGTTCGCATTTGGATTGCAGCCGGACAGCAATGCCAGGACGAGAGCCAAAGCGGCGACCGGACGCAACGTGGACTTAAGGGCACGAAAGCGGGCGAAAAAACGCATAGGGTTGTTCAACTAAGGTGCTTGCCGGCGGGTAAGTATCGAACGCAACTCTCTTACCATCATCTTAAATGACGCTTTGCAACACTCAAGGTTCCCAGAACCGGATTTTCCAAACGAATCGATTATTGCGGGACCACAATCATGCCGCCCGGGCGATGCGGGGGGTTGAGATTGGGCTGTCGACCTTCGGAAGCTCTTTCGATTCCTGCCAGCCCTTTGGGCTGCGACGAATCCGGCGAGCGGACGCGCTCGGCTCCGTCCACCTGCGCCGCGCGGCTAACGCAAGTATTTCACGACGCCCCGGTGTCGGCCCGTCAGTCGTTCCAGCGGCGATTCGCTTGCCGGCCGCAGGGAGTCGCCGAAGACGAAGGCGTCGAGGCGAACGTTGGTGTCGATTAAGCCAGCGAGTTCTTTCACTTCGCGTAGGTCCAGGTCGTCGGCGTCGGTGAGCAGGATCAGGTGCGACGGTCGAAGGGTGAGGGCTTCGCGGAAGCCGGCCACGTGATCGCTGCGGCCCTCGGCCGACAGGCCGGCGAGCCACGTCGCCAAGCGGGTGTTCGACTCGGGGGTCGCATTCCGGAGCTCCGGGCCGGGGGTCGTCGCCGAGCCGTTGTAGGCGACGACCTGGAAGCGCGTCTCGCCTTCGAGCTGGCCGACGGCTGCCAGCAGTTCTTCGGTCGCACGGCGGAGCAAGCCGTCCGGTCCCATGCTCGACGAACGATCAAGTAGGAACACGACGGAGCCAGTTGGCTTACCGCCGGCGAAGAGTCGCGAGGTTGTTACGGTCTTCGGCAAAGATTCGGGCCCAGCCGGCGAACTACCCGGTTGGGGCGTCGCGCGCGGAGTCATGGGTGTCAGGACTTCGGTCGGCAACGTTCGCGGCGAGTCGATCGGTTTCGGTGGCGACTTGGCGGTCAGGACGATTGGCGATCGGTCGAGCAAGGTGAAAGCGTGTTCCTCGTCGGCGGGGGCCGAGACCCGCGAGTCCGGGCCGAGACCGATTTCGGCCGAGTTCTCGCGTAGTTTCAGCCAGCCGATAGCCGCGGAGCCGTGCAAGGCCAGCGAGATCAGGACGGCCAGCGTGAGCCGGCCACGCGACATCCGGGTCGAGGGGGTCATGGCCCGCCCATACCAATTTGCCGGCCCGCGTCCAAGCCGCATTCCCCAAATTCGCCCGCTTGTTACCAACTCGCTTCACTTTGAACCGTCTACCGTGATAGGCGCGAGCGCCGGTTCGACTTATACTTGATGTGGATGTGCGTTCGCCCACCCACCGCCCATCGCCCACCGCCGGAGATTTGCATGACCACGCTGCTCGATGCCCCCAAGGGCCCAAGTCCCGCCAAGGTCGAAGAGTTCGTCGAGAAGCAACTGTCGGCCGCCCGCCGACGCGTTCGCTTGCTCGACTTCTTCATGACCGGGCTGACGCTCGGCATCGGCTCGCTGGTCTTTTTCCTGGTCGTGCAGTTGCTCGATCGCAAGTTCGAGACGCCGCGTGGGGCGATCTGGGGGGTCGTCGGCGCTTACCTGGCCTTCGCGGCCGCGTTCGTTTACCTGAACTTGTTCCGTGGCCAGCGTCGCCAGATCAACCCGTACTTCGCCGCCCGCCGGGTCGAACGAACGGTTCC
>JANLUE010001296.1:0-2333 GCA_031363325.1 Gemmataceae bacterium | reverse complement strand
TTTTGATCGTCGGTGGCCGATACTATCGACTTGGCCGGGCGAGTTCGGCGGAAACGAAGACGCTGTGAATGTATTCGATCTCGTCGATGCACGCGTCACTTCGCCACCGTCACGTCTCCATACCCGATCAACGTCACCTTTCGCCGGGCGATCGCGTCTTTGACTTGGCGCTCATGCCGATGCTATTCGGCCAGGGGTTGGAAGAGATGGGGTTCGCCCCGCACAATATTGCTTCGTCACTTGGGAGATCGTATGGCCGATTCGAAGCCGGAATGGGCCGCACATATTTGGATCGGGTGCGACCTGTTCGCCTGGCTGCGGCTCGTGGCCCACGGCCGTGCCGCGTTCGGCGTCAAGCAACTCCATCTCGCGCCGCTGGCGACGGCACTCGCCGCCGGGCACACGTTCCTGCGCTACGCCCATCAGGCTCGCTTTGGCGAACGAATTCGTCAGACGCCGATCGCACCACCGGTCTTCATCCTCGGCCACTGGCGGACAGGGACGACGCTACTCCATGAACTCCTGATCCGCGACCCTCGGCACACGTTCCCGGATACGTGCGACTGTCTCGACCCGAATCATCCACTCCTGACGGCGTGGTTCATCAAGAAGTACTTTCGCTGGCTGTTGCCCTCGCGACGGCAGATGGACAACATGTCGGTCGGTTGGGAACGGCCCCAGGAGGATGAATTCGCGCTCGCCCTGTTGGGCGCTCGCTCGCCGTACAACACCCTGGCGTTTCCGAAGCGCGGCCCCTTCGACGCGGAGGCCCTGGTCCTTGATGGGTTGCCGCGCTGGGCGAAGGCAGCTTGGAAGCGCCTGTTCCTGCGCTTCGTGCGAACGCTCGCCTATCGCGATCCGCGTCGACTCGTCTTGAAGTCGCCGCCGCACACCTGTCGCATCCCGACGCTGCTCGAACTCTTTCCGGATGCTCGATTCGTCTATCTCGTCCGCGACCCATTCGTGGTTTACCCGTCAACGGTCAACTTGTGGAAGAAACTCCATCGTCAACAGGGGCTGTGTTCGCCGGGTGACAACTGGGTCGAGGAACATGTGCTCGACACATTCGTGCACTTCCATCGCCGCTACGAAGCGACCAAATCGCTGATCCCCGGGGGCCGACTGCACGAGATGAAGTACGAGGAGCTTACTCGCGACCCGGTCGGCGAAGTCGCACGAATGTACTCGGCGCTGGAACTCGGCGACTTCGAACAGGCTCGGCCAAATGTCGAAACGTACCTGAAGGAGACGGCCACCTACGAAAAGAATCGTTGGTCGCTGTCGGACGCTGAGCGAAAGCGAATCGGAGAGCGTTGGGGTGAAGTGATCGCGGCGTGGGGCTACGAGGCGTGAGTCAGGATCGCCGTCCGTCGGCTGCGGAAGTGGGTCAGGTTGCGTTCGAGGTACGAGAGCGCCAGGCCGGCCGACATCGCCAAGTTGGCCAGTTGTTCGGGCTTCGGGCGGAAGCGGGGATGTACCGCTTCGGTGGCTGCGTGCCGCTTGCGTTCCGCCAGGCCATCGCGAACCGCTCCAATCACATAGCCCTTGCGAAGGCTGAACCGCAAAAGATCCCAGCGATCCGAGCGACTTGAGTGGTCGGGCGAAATCAAATCGGAGACGACGATTCGGCCGCCCGGCGCGAGTACGACACGGAATCGCTTCAGCCAACGGCCAAATTCGTCCGGTGTCATGTATTGAACGACACTATTGACCAGGATCAGGTCGAACTTCGTCTCGGCGTCGCCCGGGTCCCAGCCGAAGGCGTTCTTCACGCGGGTCAGATTGGCGGCCGCCTCCGCTCGCATGTTCGCGGCCGCGTCCCAGACGAACATTTCACTGACGATCGGGGCCAGAATCTCGGCCACGTGGCCCGGCCCGCTACCGAAGTCCAGCACGCGCGCCTTGAGGGGAATCGGCACGGCCCGGCCAAGATTGCGGACGTACTCCCACGCTTCCGCCGGAAACAACAGTCGACGGCGTGGGATCGTTTCCCAGTAGAGGAGCCACGGGTTCGGCTCGTTGGCGACATTTTCGACGGGCATGGGCAGGAGGCTAACTCATGGGGAGAGTTCCGACACCGTCATTCCATCGACACGATAGTGTAGTCCACACGTACAAGCGATCTCGAGCCCGACATCCGCCGCTTCCGCGAAACGATGGATCAACGGGCCGCACCGGCAAACGACCCCGACGGGCCGCGCCGGATTGCCAACGACCAACGTGAAGGCCGGCACGCTCTTCGTGACGACCGAACCCATCCCGACCATCGCGAATCGGCCGATCTCCAGATCGCTGCCAATCGTGCAGTTCGCTCCGATGGTCGCACCGGCCCG
>JANLUE010001272.1:0-1926 GCA_031363325.1 Gemmataceae bacterium | reverse complement strand
ACCACTCGCGGTACCGACTCGGCCATTGTTGAACGGTGGACGTTTTGCGATGGACCTTCTCGCCGACCGCCTTCCAGCCGAGGCCGGCCGCCCGAAGCTCCGCCGCGACTCGCATCAAATCCAGGATGTGCCGTGCCATGTAAAGGGCTCCAACAGATGCGACGACCGTGGGCGACCTGGGCGAGGGGTCGAATTGAGATGTACGCGCCAAACTACCTGAAGGATAATTTTGTACACGTATTTGTCAAGCCCAAGTGTGAGCGAATTTGAGGAATTTGGCAGAGTTTTTTGGCGCGGCGAGATCGGCGACCGCTGGATCGATGGACATGGACGAGTCCCGAACGATGGAAGTCGAGCGCGTCCGATTGCGGACGCGCTCGGCGAACGATTACTTCCGTTCCTGCACGAACACGAACACGCCCTTCTTGTTCGAGACAATTACATCCGGGAGCTTGTCGCCGTTGATGTCTTCGACGGCGAACTGGGTACCGATTCCGGAGTCGGTGTCGATGATCGTTGGGGTGAACTTGGTCATGCCATCCTTCGACTTGCTCGCCTTGAACCAGTAGATCATGGCCGGCCAGTCGGAGCCCGGTTCGCTGCGGCCGTGCGACCACCAGCGTTTGCCGGTCACCAGGTCTTTCATGCCGTCGCCATCAATGTCCACGTAATGCATCGCGTGGGTTTCGGACATAAGTTCGCGGAACAAGTCTTGCTTGACGAACGCCGCGCCGTCCTTGCCCGGGCGTTGATGATGGAGCCAGATGCCGAATTGATGGGCGCTCGAAGAGACGACATCCATTTTGCCGTCGCCATCGAAATCGAGGACGTACATGTCGGCACAGGCCGCGCCGAGATTGGCCGCGTGAAAGGTCCACGGCTTGCCAGCGTCCGTCGAAGGTTGCTCCCACCAGCCGCCGGTGCAGATCACGTCTGGTCGGCCATCGCCGTTGAGGTCGCCGACGCCGAGCCCGTGCGAGAATCGTTGCGTGCCCGGGATTTGCTTGCCCGTGTTCGGAACGGGCTTGCCGTCCTTGATGTCGGGGAGCACGCTCGGCTCGCTGATCGGGTGCATCTCCCACAGGGCGGTCGGATCGCTGCCCGGCGTGAACCAGGCCATCTGCCCGTCCTGGCCATCGAGCATCGTTCCCTTCTTCTGGAAGCCCATCACGAGGACGCGCTTGCCCTTGCCGAACAAATCAACGTATAAGGGTGTTTCATTGCAGGCGCTGTGCCAGATTTCGTGCTTCTTCCAGTGGCCGGTACCCCCCTTGGGGTTCTCCATCCAGTAACAGGGCGCACCGGGGAAATCGATCACGATCAGGTCCGGGTAGCCATCGCCGTTGAAGTCGTCGCACCAGCACGCGAACGAACGGCTGTAGTTGCCGAGCCCGGTGCTGTGATCCTTGAAGGGTTGAAGTTCGTGCGGCTTCCAGTCGGGGGCCTCGTACCAGTATTCGCCGTTGAGGACATCGATTTTGCCGTCCTTGTTCACGTCGGCGACGGCCACGCCCTCGGACCGGAACTTGGTGTCGAGGACGGTCTTCTTCCAGGTGATTTTCGGTTCGGCAGCGGCCGAGCCGACCAGGGCCAGCGCCAGCCCGGCGGCGGCAAGGAGGGAACGCATGAAGTGTTGCTCGCGGAGAGACGGGGCGAGGGTGTGACGGGATTATCGGCGGGCGGGCGGCCGGAAGCAAGTGACCGGCGCCGTTCGGCCAGCGAGCGGATGCGGCGGCAATTGAATCAACGAATTGTAATATGTTGTATCGCGGCACCGACGTTGAGCCGCGAGGTCGGTCGCACAGCCGAGAGGCGATGCCAAACTAGCCCACGGCGTCGCCGGCATCCCGGAGGGATGACAGCGATTCGCAGGGGGTTGAGCGCAGCGACACCCCCGGCGAGGCTCGACCCACAGTCAGAAGCAAG
>JANLUE010001269.1:0-4794 GCA_031363325.1 Gemmataceae bacterium | reverse complement strand
ACCACTCGCGGTACCGACTCGGCCATTGTTGAACGGTGGACGTTTTGCGATGGACCTTCTCGCCGACCGCCTTCCAGCCGAGGCCGGCCGCCCGAAGCTCCGCCGCGACTCGCATCAAATCCAGGATGTGCCGTGCCATGTGAAGGGCTCCAACAAATGCGATAACTTGACGTGCCAGCGCCCAACCACCTGAGGGATAATTCTGTACACTGGTTTTGTAAACCCCAGTCTGGACGGATTTGACGAAGTTTTTTTGGCGAGAGTGGCTTGAACTCGGCAGAAACATGGCGTCGGAAAAATGAGCCGAGTGGGTTTGAGCTCATGTCGATGCGACAATTTTTTTGCCGACATTTTTCTGTCAGAATACGACTCTGTTTCTGCCGCCATATTTCCGCCAAACTCGGCAGAAACATGGCGGCAGAAAGTTAGGTCGAGTGGGATTGAGCTTAGGTCGATGTGATATTTTTGTGCCGACATTTTTCTGTCAGAACACGACTGAACAGAATCCCGCTTGAGTATGAGACTCTTTCGAGCAACCGCGGATCGGAACGCGGTTGCTTGAGAGTGGAATCACGTTCCCGTCGCGATGCTCAGAGCGCCCCCGAGCACCGTTTCGCCACTCGCGTCGAGGATCGTCACGGTCGCGCCATTGAGGTTGGCGGGCAAGCCGGCCGATAGTTCGATCGCGCCCGCTCCATCCGAATTCGTCGTGAAATGGCCGAGCGTTTGGCCGTTCACGAGGACCGTGTACTCCGTGTCCGGGTCGAACTCGACGATCTGGACCGAGACGTGTCCGCTCCACGCCATCGCGATGCCTTCCCAGGAAGCGCCAAGTTCCTCCGACATAAGAAGGTTGGCCGCGTAGAACGTTTCGGCCGTGCTCACCAGTCGACCGGCGAGCGCGACCATTCCGCCTTCGGTCAACTCGATCACGGCCATGCCGGGCTGGACCATTCCAAGCTCCGCTTGAGCCGTGACTTCGAGCGCGCCATAGCCAAGCTCATCGGTCGCGAAGGCCCCCACGGGCACGGCGTCGAGTGGGCCCGCGCCATCCGGATCGATCCAGACTTCGAAGGTCGTCTCGGGCGTCGCGCCGACGACCGCCAGTTCAACGTTCGTCGAAGTCATGCCGAATCGATCGAACGACTCGACGCTGGCCAGCCCGGTCGCCGGGTTGCCGATGGCCGACAGGATGGCCCAGCTTCCGGGCGAACCGTGCGACTCGCCCGACAATTCGCGATCGAGTCCAGCCCCGCCATCGACGAGATCGAAGCCGGTGCCGCCCGTACACGAATCATCGCCGAGGCCGCCCCATACTCGATCGCTTCCTGTTCCGCCGTCGAGGAAGTCGTCGCCAAGTCCGCCGGACAGTTCATCGTCGCCCCCGGCTCCGAGAACGCGATCGTTTCCTGCGCCGCCGACGCACCAGTCGTCGCCGAGCCCGCCGGAGAGCACATCGATTCCCGCGCCGCCGTCGAGATCGTCTTGGCCCGCGCCGCCGGCCAATCGATCGGCCCCGTCGCCCGCATCGAGCCAGTCGTCTCCGTCCGCTCCGACGAGCGTGTCGTCGCCCGAGCCGCCTGAGAGCAGGTCGTCGCCGACTTCTCCGGCGAGAACATCGTTTCCGTCGCCGCCATCGATTTCGTCATCACCCCGGCCGCCGAAAATCGTGTCGGCCCCCGAGCCGCCGATCAGAAGATCGTTGCCATCTCCGCCACGAATCAGGCTGCGTAGGTCGGTCGAGTTTTCAAACGTGTCGTCTTCCGCCCCGCCGACGAAGAACACTTTGCGGACGAGCGCGCGGTCGAAGCTGGTCGTTTCGCCGTTGAGTGTGACATCGATTCGCGACGAGTCGTCGGCGTTGGCTTCGACCGCGGCGTCGTCGGGATCGGCCGTGCCGCGAATGACCAACACCCCGCTCGCGAGAGAGACGGGGCTGGCGCTCGGCAGGGCTCGGACGCCGAGTTCATCGATGCGAAGTTGTTGGCGACGGCGAAACATTGCGGGCACGAGAGAACTCCGGACGGTTCGCCGCGTGGCGGCGTGGGGTGAGTCGATACGCGACTATAAAGGACGCCCGCAATCCCGGTACGACCCGGACAATCGGAATTTGCGGCGCAACGCGAAATGGATTTGGGTGAGGCGCGAAGTGTCAACTTGCTGGGAAACTGAGGCGATTTGGAGTTCACCACAACTCGTCCAAATGTTTCGGCCAGTCGTCCTTCAACAAGCGCGACAGCGAACGATCGGCCAGGATGCTGCCGTTCGTCTGGCAGCCGGGGCAATAGTTCGTTTCGTTGTCCGCGTACCGGATGCGTTGGACCGGGGCGGCACACACGGGGCACGGCTGCTTGAACTTGCCGTGCACCGCCATCTCGGGTCGGAAGGCGGTCACCTTTTCCGGGAAGCCGTCACCGGCTTCCGCACGCAAGCGGTCTGTCCATTCCACCAACACTTCGCGAACGGCAATATGCAAGCGCTTCACTTCGTCGATTGGCAACTTGCCCGAAAGGGCGAGCGGCGACAACTTCGCTCGATGGAGGATCTCGTCCGAGTACGCGTTGCCGATGCCGCTGAACAGGCGCGGGTCCGTCAGCGAACGCTTCAGTGTGTGGTTCTCGCGCCGCAGGGCGGCTTCAAACTCGGCGAGCGTCGCCGTGAGTACTTCAAGGCCCCCGGGGTCGTGGTCCTTCAATGCTGTCGCGCCGCGAACCATGTGAATCGACGCCCGGCGCTTGCTGCCGGCCTCGGTCAGCAACAGCAAGCCATCGTCGAAGTCGAACGCGGCCAGGTTGTTCTTGCCGCCGATCTTCGCGTCGAGCCGCTTCCAGTGCAGTCGGCCCGCGATCATCAGATGAATGACGGCCCACAGATCACCGTCAACGCCGAGTACGATTCGCTTGCCGATTCGGCGCACATCGCGGACCGTTCGCCCTTCGAGGTCCGAGATCGGCGGGTCGAATGTGCGCACGAGGAAGGGGCTGTTGATTCGGACGCGGCGAATCGGTCGACCGAAGGTGAAGCGCCGAACCGCCTCGACATAAACCGTGATGTCGGGTAGTTCGGGCATGGCGTGGACTCAGGTGGACTCGGCCGGCGCTTCGATTCCGCGAGCGGCGAGCCGGGCACGCGCCCAGCGAACGACGAACGAAATCGCCACGATGGCCGTCGCGCACAGGACGATCGTTGGCCCGGTCGGGACCGTGAGCTTTCGCGCGGGATCGCTGAGACTGTCGCTGAGCAACGAGCCCCCCGCGCCGGCGAGTGCGCCAAATCCACCGGCGAGAAGCGTCATGACGCCGAGCCGATTCGTCCATTGCCGGGCCGCTGCGGCCGGCGCGACCACGATGGCACTCATCAATACGACGCCGACGCATTCCAATCCGATCACAATCGAAACAACCAATAAACCCGTCAGCAGCGCGTCGAGCAATCGCACCGGTAGCCCGAGCCCGGCGGCGAATTCACGGTCGAACGTCAACAGTTTGAATTGCTTCCAGAACAGGGCGAGCACGAGCAACGCGATCCCACCGATGGCCGCGATTCGAATTACATCTTCGACGAGCAGCGTCGCCGCCTGGCCGAACAGATAGCGATCGATGCCGGCCGATCCGCTCCCGCGCGTCAGGCTGAGCAAGACGAGCCCGGCCCCGAAGAAGACGGCGAGCGCCCCGGCCAGGGTCGAATCGAATGGCACGCGACTGTTGGACGTGATGAACCCAACGAGCAACATCGCGAGCAGGCCCGAGGTGGCCGCCCCGACGAGCAAGAGGACTGGCACTTTGCCGAACAGCAGAAATGCCAGCACGACGCCCGGCAGCGCCGCGTGGGAAACCGCGTCGCCGAGCAAGCTCTGCCGACGCAGGACGGCGAACGTGCCCAGGCTCCCGGCGACGAACCCGAGGGCCGCCGTTCCAAGCGTGACCGTGCGTAAGGCGGATTCGATGGGCATGGGGGCATGATAGTGGACGGGCTCGCGCCTACACTCAGGGGACGATGTCAACACGTGCCTTGCTGCTTCTGAACCCGAAGGCCCGCTCCGGAGCGGCGACACCGCACGCGGCGCTCGATCGACTGCGACAGGCGGGGTTCGAATTGATTGAACCCCCGGCCGATTCGCCACGAAATCTCGCCCAAATTGTTCGCGAACACGTTGGCCGAATCGACGCCGTGATTGCCGGGGGCGGAGATGGCACGCTGACCGGGGCCGTCGATGGCATCGTCGAGGCGGGGTTACCACTCGGCGTGTTGCCGCTCGGAACGGCGAACGATCTGGCCCGCACGCTCGGCCTGCCGACCGACCCGCTCGCGGCCGCCGACGTGATCGTGGCGGGGAATCTGCGCAAGATCGATCTGGGCTGGGTGAACGGCACCCACTTCTTCAACGTGGCGAGCATCGGGCTCGGGACGAGCATCACGCGGCGATTGTCGGGTGCCTCGAAGAGTCGCTGGGGCGTGCTGGCGTATCTATTCGCGGCCGCCAGCGTGGTGATTCGGTCGCGGCCATTCCGGGCCGAGATCAAGACGGAGTCCGAAACGATCAACGTCAAGACCGTGCAAATCGCGGTGGGAAACGGTCGGTACTATGGCGGCGGGATGACCGTGCACGCGGCGGCCGACATCGACGACGGGCTCCTCCATTTCCTGAGCCTCGAAGTCGAGCATTGGTGGCAGATCATTCCACTTCTACCGGGCCTGCGGAACGGCACGCTCGAAGGATCGACACGGGCCCGCGTGCTCACCGGTCAATCGTTCGAGGTGCGGCCACACAAGAAACGCAAATCGATCTCGGCC
>JANLUE010000437.1:0-4088 GCA_031363325.1 Gemmataceae bacterium | reverse complement strand
GAAGCTCGTTGGCCTCCGGTCCCATTGTAGGGCATCGGCCGAACGTCACCCCGCACTCGAACCAGCCGCCGCGAACAACTCCGGGAAGGCGCACATGAGGGCCGGGTCCGTTTCGCCGGCCGGGCGGATTTCAGAGACCGGTGTCGCACTCGGTTCGGCCGGGCTCGCGTGTTCCACAGCGCCGAACACCTCGACGGGCTCCTGCAGGCCGACCGAATCGGCCACGGCTCGGATGCGATGGACGAGTGGGTCGGTCAGCGGTTGGCCCTGTTTCAGAAACACGGTGCCATCGGCATAGAGGACGGGGCCAGCCAGCGTCATGCCCGGGCGCAGGTCGGCGAGCGCTGCCGACGAGGTTTGGCGGGGCGGGCCTTCGTCGATCGTCTCGTTCAACGCGTCGAGAATCTCCGGGTCGTAGCGGCCATCGCGCTTATTCATCTCGGCGAGCGCTTGTACCCGGTTGTAGCCGAGGCCGATCAACACTTCGAAATCCATCGCCACCTTGAGGAGTCGCGAGCCGATCGGAATCTCGGCACCACGGCGCGGGATCGTATAGCCGCCTTGGCCGTTGTACCACTGGGCCTGATACAGGATCGCTTCGGCCACGCCTTCCAGTTGTGGAATGCCGACGAGCATCTCGTAAGCGACCCGGGGGTGCGTTTGCAACAACGCCTTTTCGCGGTCGCTCACCTTGTCGCCGGCCAGGACGCGGGCCATCACACCATCGGGTAGGGCGACGGTTCCCAGCAAGCTGAGCCCCGCGAGGATTGGCAGTTCCCACTGGTTCTCGACTTCGAGTCGCCGACCGAGATCGACGACCAGATCGCGGACTCTTCCGACGCGGCCGAACGTGGTCGGATGGACCATGGCCATCACGTCGGTGAGCATCTTCAAGCTTCCCTGCAGTGTCTTTTCGCGAAGCTCGCGCTCGGACGTGATCAGTCGATTCTGGGCGGTCGCGTCGCGCAGGGCGTTGAGAAGCACGTCGGGTGGGCAGGGCTTCGTGAGGAAACGAAACACGTTGCCGCGATTGACGGCGTCGATCGCCGAATCGAGGTCGGCGTGGCCCGTGAGCAGGATTCGCGTCGTATCGGGGGCCATCACATTGGCGCGGCTGAGCGTCTCGGCCCCGTTCATGCCGGGCATGCGCATGTCGGAGACGACGACCGCGAACGGCCCGCGCGACATCAGGAACTCGAGGCCATCCTCGCCCCCAGTGGCCGTCTCGACCTCGAAGCCCCGTCGGGCGATTCGAGCGTAGCCGGCCAGGGCGAAGGGATCGTCGTCGATGAACAGAACACGCGTCATACTCGGGACTCCGAGGCGACATCTTCGGCCTGTCGCCGCCACTCGTCGATTAAATCCTGGTCCACCATTTCGAGAATCACGTCCGCCAGTTCCGGCTCGCGATTCTTGTCCAAACTCTCGGTCAACGCGTCGGCCACGTGGACGGCCGCGATCGCTCCAGGCCCGATGCCGGGACACTGTCCGGGCGCGTGGTGCCAGGCGACCGCTTCGACCACCGTGTCCGGCAAGCCCCACAGCGTGAGCAGGTACGCACCAACTTCCGCGTGCGTCACGCCGAACTCGATCGTCTCCGCTTCCTCGATCGTGATCTCGTGGTCGTCCATTCGGTGGATGACCTGTGCGTAACGGTCGGGCAAGCGATCCGCGAACACGAGTCGGCCGACTTCGTGCAGGAACCCGGCCGTCGCGGCGTCCTGGCACACCTTGGGGTTCAAGTCCCACACGTCGGCCACGCGCTTCGACAGGTCGGCCACGCGCCGACAATGGTCCCAAAGATCGGTGAGGCGAAAGCGAATCGCCGCCTTCTGACTCAGCCGACTGAACAGGCTCGCGGCCAGGATGATCGTCCGCGTCAAATCCGAACCGAGGGCAATCACCGCTTGTGCCGCCGAGATGGCCGGCCAGCGCCGACCGAACAACGGCGAGTTCGCCACCTGAATGAGTTTGGTCGTCATGGCGACGTCCTTCGCCACGATCTCGCCGACCCGAGGCAGGCTTGGGTCGGGCATCTCCAACTCATCGACGACCTTGCGGTGAAACTCCGGGAGCGTGGGCAAGCTCGTCATGCCATTGACGAGCGACTGGATGTCCGGACACCGCAGTAAATCGCGCAAGGCGCACGATCGCTGGATGGTCGTCCGCAACAGGTCCGTTTCGCATGGCTTCGAGAGAAACCGATGCGCGACGGGCAACACGCGGGCCAGCGCGTCGGCCCCGCATTCGCCCGTGAGCACGATGCGGACCGTGTGCGGCCAGCGGCGACTGATCTCCGTGAGCAACTCCGCCCCGTCCATGCCGGGCATGCGCATGTCCGAGACGATCACGTCGAACGGCTGTTCTTCGCAGAGGACGAGCGCCTCGGCCCCGCCGGGCGCGAAGCCGGTGGCGAACTCGGCCCGCATCGGCCAGAGCATCCGCTTGAGTGCCCCGAGGACCAGGGGCTCGTCGTCCACGAACAGCACCCGCTTCATCCGGGGGCCTCCGGGACGGCCGACACCTTGCGTGGCAACGAGAGCGTGAACGTCGTGCCTTTGCCGAGCGTGCTATCGACGCGGACCGCGCCGCCATGTCGCTTCACGATTCCCGCGTGCACGATCGCCAGTCCCTGCCCGGTTCCTTTGCCGGGCGGCTTGGTCGTGAAGAATGGATCGAAGATGCGATGTCGAATCGCCGGCGGAATGCCACTGCCGTTGTCCGTGACGGAAACTTCAATGGCTTCGCGAACGACTCGAGTCTTGATCGCGATATGGCCCTTGTCCATTTCGCCCTTGCCCGACGCTTGAATGGCGTGGGCCGCGTTCACGATCAAATTCAGCAGAGCCTGATTGATGTCGCTCGGGAAGCCGAGGACCGTTGGCAGGTACGGATCGAGTTCGGTGGTGAGTTCGGCCACGTACTTCCATTCGTTTCGCGCCACCGTCACGGTCGTTTCGACGGCCCGATTCAAATCGATCGGCGTCTTCTCATCCGCGCCGGGGTGCGAAAATTCCTTCATCGCCCGAACGATGCCCGCCACGTGCTTGACGCCCTGAAGCGTGTGGTCGAGCGCTTCGGGCACCTGATCCTTGAAGAACTCGAGTCCGCAATCGGCCACCTTGGCCTCGAGCGCCTTGGTCGCCTTCGGGTCGGCCTTGCGGGCGATGGCCAGCAACGCATCGAGATGCGCCGCGACCTGAAGGACCGAACCGTAGGCGTCCTTCAGGAAGTGCGTGTTGTCGCCGATGTACTGGATCGGCGTGTTGATCTCATGCGCGATCCCGGCGGCGAGCTGGCCGATCGATTCGAGCTTCTGGGCCTGCGTCAATTGTGCTTCGAGGACCCGGCGTTCCGTGCGATCTTCGGCCAGGAACAAGTTCAATTCGGTCGCCCCGTCGTCCGCGATGACGGGGTTCACAAGGACTCGCAAGACGCCGCGCGTGCCGTCGGGAAGTTCGTAGCCTAAATCCTCGATCGAACCTGGCTCATCGTCGCCTTCTTGCATGCGCGCACGCAATCGGTCGTCGCCCCAGCGCACGGGCAGCTCGCCGAGTCGATGGCCGAGCACGGCGTCGGCCGTCAACCGGAAGGCGCGTTCGGCCGCTCGGTTCCAGACGGCGACGGTCCCGTCCGGGCGCACGCCGATCAACGCGGCCGGGATGGCCGCGAGAAGCCGGTCGGCTCCGGCACACGAACAGTTGGCGGGCGGCGAAAGGATCGTTGGCGGATCGGCAAGCATTCGACACCGGCGGTGGGGTTGTATCGAATGTACCATTCCGGCCGGCCGATGCGGGAACGCCCGTTTGATCCAGTACCCGAAAACGGCCCTGAACTATGGCAAGTCGAAAACTATTCGCCCCGCGCGAGACTGGCGCGCCCGATGTTCGGGCCGGCCCGAAACATACATCGAACGAATGAGCAAGCGCCCGTACCGATGGATCGTGGTTGCGGCCGGATTGGCGGCCGCCTTGATGGCTCGCCCGTACGCCGGGGCCTGGAACGACGGCAGCCGCTTCGCGGCCATCGAGTCGATCGTCGATCGCCATACCTGGTGCATCGACGAATCAATCTATGTTGTTGTTCCG
>JANLUE010001209.1:0-3846 GCA_031363325.1 Gemmataceae bacterium | reverse complement strand
GAACTGCAATCGCACATGAGGATATCGGCCGTCCGCCCCCTTCTGGATGAGCGGGGCATCGACGCCGTCGATCAATAATTCCACCACGAATTCGTCGGAATCGGGTACGATCGTCGCGAGAACCGAACCTTCCTTGACCTGAGCGCCCCCGGGGCCCGAATTCTCGGCGACGCGGAACACGGTCCCGGACATCGGGGCCTTCACGAATCGAGCGGCGTAACGCGACAGGCGAACGTCGATGTCCTGAATCTGCCCGTCAATGCCGAACTTCTCCCCTTCGAGCCGTTCGATCTCTTGCTCGGACGTGTTGATCGTGGAAGTGGCGTCGGCGCGGATGCGCGGCACGCTCGCCTTCGCTTGATTGAGCGATTCCTCGGCGGACTTCAGTTCGGCCTCCGCCCGCTCGGCCTCGAGCTTCGCCACATTGACGACAGTTTCCTGGCGGATGGCGTCGATCGGCGGGCGCAGGCCGCTCTTCGCCGTTCGGTCCAGGATGTCGAATTCCTTCTTCGCGAGTTGATAACGCTCGGTCGACGTGCCGACGATCTTGCGTCGTTGTTCGACGGTTTGCGTGGCGATCGCGACGCCCTTCGCCGCGACTTCGAGTTGCGCGTCCCGCGACGCAGTTTGTTCCTGAATGACCGCCCGGCGACGATAAATCTGTTCGTCGAACTGCTTGGAACGACCCACCAGAAATGTCCGCTGGGCCGTGAGTCGTTCTTCGAACTTCGGATCCGGGTCGATCAAGTCGGCGATCGGCTCGCCCGCCTGGACGCGCGACCCCTCGCCGACGTGCCACGTCGAGACGAGCCCCCCGATCGGAGCCGTCACCGATTGGGTTCGCTCCGTCGGCTTGAACGCCAGCACCTGACCCCGCCCGACAACCGTCTGCTGCCACGGCAAGAAGATCATTCCGACGACGGTCGCCACAAAGACGACGAGCAGCCATCGTGCGAGCATGCGGGCCCGTCGCGGCGAACGGACGGCGCCGAGGGCTGTCATCGGCTCGGCGCTGAGAGCGGGGGATTCGGTCATTGGATCTCCATCGGTATCGTACCGCGAAGCAGGCCGCGTTACGAGGGCGGACCACGCCGTGCGAACATCCGCCTACATTAGCAACGAACCGCGTTCCCCGGAGTCTCCATGAAAATCGCCGACTTGCGCTTGACCGGATTGACCGGGGCCACCGTCGAGGGCGGCTGGGCCGAGGAACTCGTGCCCGAAGACAACATCAACACGGTGGTCGAGGTCATTACCGACCAAGGGTTGATTGGCGTTGGTAGCGCGATGACCAGTTCGGCGTTGGTCGGGGCGGCCGTCAAACTGCTGCGGCCGTTCCTGATCGGCGAGCGCGTCGACGAGCCCGCTCGCGTCTCCGAGAAGCTTCGGCAAAACACGTTCTGGCAAGGTCGCGGCGGGGCGGTCGAACACGCGATCAGCGGCATCGATATCGCACTCTGGGACCTGTTCGGCAAGGTCGTGAACCAACCGGTCGGCCGACTGCTCGGCGGGATGTACCGCGATCGGATCAAGCCGTACGGCTCGCTCCTGTTCGCGGAGCCCGATGCACTCCGCGAAAAGCTGACGCACGCGGTCGGCCGGGGGTTTAAGGCGATCAAACTCGGCTGGCGGCCGTTTGGTCGCCGCGATGCCGCGACCGACGAACTGCTCATTCGAACCGCCCGCGAAACCGTTGGCCCGAACGTCGAACTGATGGTCGATGCCGGCGGGAGCGACGCCTATTGGCCGCACGGCTACAAGTGGGCGATCCGCACGGCCCACATGCTCGCCAAGTACGATGTCGTTTGGTTTGAAGAAGCCCTGCCCCCCGACGACCTCGCCGGGTTCATCGAGCTTCGCCGACACTCGCCGATCCCGATCACGACCGGCGAGGTACTCACGCGGCGGCAGAGCTTCTGGCCGTTCATTCAGCAACATGCGGTGGACATCATTCAGCCGGATTGCACGAAGTGCGGCGGGCTCACGGAAGCGTGGCGGATCGGCTGGATGGCCTACGAACACAACGTGCAACTCGTCCCGCACGGCTGGAACACGGCGCTCGGCCTCGCCGCCGACTTGCATCTCACCGCGGCGTTACCGGTCGCCCGTTACGTCGAGTTCTTGACCCCATCGCCGTACATGGACCGACTCGTCAAGTCGCCCATGAAGCCGGATGCGGAAGGCTTCCTCCAGGTGCCGACCGGCCCAGGCCTCGGAATCGAACTCGACTGCGACGCGATGAAAGAGTTCGCCGCGAAATGATGTTCGCCTTGCGGTCGAACGAGCCGCACGCTGTCGACCAAAGCGCGCCGAGGTGCACCGTTCGCCTTGACCGGACCTTGCCGAGTCGGATACGCTATCGATATGGGCCGACCTCGCCGAATCGGAACGACGCTCGTCCATCTCGCCACCGTAGCCGCGTTGCTACTGGCGGCCGGGATGCCGCCGGGCCGCGTCTGTGCGTGCGGGCCGATGGCGAATGGCTCATCGTCGAAGGTCGCTGAGCCTACGCCATGTCCGTGCGAATGCTGCCGAACGAATCCAGCGAAGCATTCGGCCTGTTGCCTGACGCCGCCGTCGAGTCCCGAAGCCGGAAGTTGCGGTTGCGATTCCTCCGGGCCGGGTGATCAATCCGACCCGGCCACGCCAGCCCGCGTTGACGAAAGCATCAAGGCCGCGAGCTTGGATTGCGGTTCGGCCGAAGCGTTCGTTCGCGTTCCGTTCACGCTCCACACGCTGCGGACATTCGGTCCGCGCTTCACTCCGCCGCCCATCGATCTGGTCATTTCCCTGTCGCGCATCACCTGTTAGTCGACTTCGGCGCACTCCTTGCGCGCCGACCACCTTTCCTTTCCCAATCGAACCGCGTCGAATCGTGTTCGCGTAACCGCGACTTCGTTTCGCCGCCCGCAGGTGCCGCCATGGATCCCGAGACTCCGCGCCGTTCGCCGTTTCTGGCGATTCTCGTTCCGCTCGCGCGCCTGCGCTTCCTGGTGATCCTGGGAGCGATCGGCCTGGCGATCACGAAGTGGGACTTGCTGCTGGCCTATTACGACAAATGGAACCGCCCGGCCGACGCACAATCGGCCAGCGCGGACAGCGAATACTTCTGTCCGATGCACCCCACGGTGGTCCGCGACAACAACAAAGAGAAATGCCCGATCTGCTTCATGCCGCTGTCGAAGCGGCCCAAGGGCGAAGTGTCGGACGAGGCCCTGCCGGCCGGGACCGTGGCCCGCGTGCAACTCTCGCCGTACCGCGTCGTCCTCGCCGGCGTGCGGACGACGCCCGTTGGCTTTCAGCCCCTGCGTCGCGAGATCGTCACCGTTGGAACCGTCGAGTTCAACGAACGCGGCCTGCGAACGGTGGCCGCCCGCTTCAAGTCGCGCATCGATCGCTTGTTCGTGAACACCACCGGCCAGGCGGTCAACAAGGGCGATCCGCTCGCGTCCGTGTACAGCCCGGACGTGGTCGTCACCGTGCAGTCGCTGCTCGACGCGCGGCGAGCGAGCAACGTCGATCAGGAAGCGAACGCCCGCAATCGGCTCGGACTCTGGGGCGTCGACGCCGAGCAGATCGACGAGATCGTGAAGGCCGGCAGGCCGGTCACGCACCTCACCGTTCGCTCGCCGATCACCGGGCACGTCATCAAGAAGTACCCGCGTGAAGGCCAATACGTCGAGGAGGGGGGGCCGCTTTTCGAAGTGGCCGACCTCACGACCGTCTGGTTGCAGGCGCAACTATACGAGGAAGATTTGGCGTTTCTGCCCAAGGGGGCTCACGATTCAAAGACTGGCCTGCCCGCTCGGCCGATGCCCGTCGAAGCGACCACACGCGGCCGGCCGG
>JANLUE010001177.1:0-5651 GCA_031363325.1 Gemmataceae bacterium | reverse complement strand
ATCGACCACGAGCCAGGCCCCTTCATTTGGCCGAACGCCAATGGTGTAGGCCTTGTCGGCCGCATCGACCAGCGGCCGATTCGACAGCGTGTGCCCACAGATCGGTGTGATCACGAACGCTTGAAGCTCCTGCCCGAGGACCGGCCCGCCGGCCGACAGCGAATGGGCCGTCGAACCGATGGGGGTGCTCACGATCAACCCATCGCCCAGGAACCGCGACACAATTTCACCATCGACCCCAAGCTCCAGGTCGAGCATCTTGAACGGTGGCGCGGCCCGCACAACTACTTCGTTCAGTCCCAAAACCGTTCCGCCGGGCCACACGCACTCGAACATCAAATGGTCGGCGACCCGGAACTCACGACGGAGGATGCGCGGCAGTGATTCGATCGCCTCGTCGGCCGTCAAGTCGGCGAGGAATCCGAGTCGGCCGAGGTTCACGCCAAGCACGGGCACTTGACGATAGGCCATCTGCCGGGCGGCCCGTAGGATCGCGCCGTCGCCGCCGAGGACGAGTGTGATATCGGCTTCGACGTCCGCGAGGTTCGACTGGCGCGTGAGATCGGTGCGAGCCACTTCGCCGCCGGCCGACGCGATGGCCGACTCGAGTCGAGCCGCCACGCCCGGCACGTGCTTCTTCGATCCGTTCCCAAGGATGAGGAACCGCATTGGGACAGGATACGCACCGTCACTTCGTCGGCACCAACTTCTGCACGGCCGCCGGGTCGCAGACCAGGCCGCCCCGGATCACCGTCGCGATCTTCCGCGTATTGCGAATGTCGATGGTCGGGTCGGCGTCGAGGATCAACAAGTCGGCGAGATAGCCGGCTTCAACGCGGCCGAGGCGATCGCTTTGCTTCAAGACTTTCGCGTTGTTGATCGTCGCGGCTTGAAGTGCGGCCGACGGCGTCAGGCCCGATTCGACGAGAAACTCCAACTCCTGATGTAGCCCGAAGCCTGGCGGGCAATACGGTTCCGGAGCGTCCGTGCCGGCGAGCAACGGCACGCCCGCACGAAAGAGAACGCCCGTCAATTGCTGATAGTTCTTGAATTGTTGCCTTCGCGCGTCGCGAGTCGCCGGCGCGAGGCCCTGTCCCATGCGATACGAATCCCAGTAGGTCTGAAGTCGTTCCGGCATGAGTTTGTTGTCCGGGTGACGTTGAACTTCCGCCGTATCCGAAAGGAGCAGCATGTTCTTGAAGACCGTCAATGTCGGGTCGACGAACACGCCTTTCTTGGCGAGGATGGCCGCGAACGCTTTGGCCTTCGGCGTGTCGGCCCCGCCGACGAAATCGAACACCGATGTGATATGTTCGATGCAATCGATCCCATCCTCGACGGCCTCTTGCGCCGGATAACCCCCGAGGTGGCCCGTCACGACCAGGCCGTGCTTGTGGCCTTCCTCAATGATCTTGCGACCAACGACCCGGCCGGACCCGGCGTAAATTTTGAGCGTGGTCACCTTCCAGGCCAGCATGTCGGCGACGATCGCCGGAACGCGCGTCGGGTCGGCGATCGGCAGGCCGATGTCGCGATGGATCGGCGGGTCGGCATCGAGCAGGAAGCTGCACGTGAACACGCGCGGCGAGCGATCCGGGTGCGCGGCCGCGAAGCGGGCGACCAGAGTCTGCGCGACGATCTCGTCGCCGGTGTCGCGAACGCTCGTGACCCCGGCCGCGAGGAACGCGGGCAAAACTTCGTCGCCCGTCACATGCGCGAAGTTCAATCGATGGACGAGGTGAACGTGCGCGTCGATCAAGCCAGGCAGGACGAACTTTCCCTTGCCGTCAATGACCCGCGCGCCGGTCGGCACGTCCGGACTTCCGACCGCCTTGATCTTGTCGCCTTCGATCACGATCGTCCGCCCGGCGACCATCTTGCCGGTGGTGGAATCGAAGACGGTCGCGTCCCGAATGACAATTGGTTCGACGGCGCGGGCGCACGCGGCGATCGCGAACAGAAGAATCGCGGCGCGGAACATGGTGGAGCTTCGGCTGGGTTGGACGAATTTCGCGACGGCAAACTCAGGGTATTCATCTAACGCCGGCGGACCCAGTCGTCACGCCCATATTTCGTTTGAATCAACTCGGCAATTCGTTCGTCGCTCACATCAATCGCACCCGGCGTCGCCTCGAATCTTTCCGCGATAAGTCGCTTCAAAGTTGCCGCATCCGCGGAGACGTTGGTCACGAAGGCTCCGTGGTCGCGGCCTTCGCGATAGGCCGGCTCGCGCTCGGGGGGTTTCAAGAATTTGCCGATCCGGGCCAGATCGAAATCGAAGAGAAGTGTACCGTGATGCAACAGGTGTCGGGCCTTGCGCTGTTGCGAGTTGCCGGACACTTTGAACCCGTCGATCGCCAGGTCGCTGATGCCCATCGGCTCCAGCTTGGCAACGGGCGTGAGCGCTTCGCGAATTCGACCCAGGATCCAGCGATAGGAGGCCGTCACGTCGCCGAGTTCCCTCGCTCGGGCGTATTCCAGGATCAGGCTGAACACGAGGCAGCCGCGACCGAGCAGCACCGTCCCCCCACCGCTCGCCCGCCGACGGATCGGCACGCCGTCCCGTTCGCAATTCGCTTCGTTCACGTCGATCGCGATTGACCCGCCAGCCCCGAGGACCACGGCGAAACTCGGCCATTCCCAGAATCGGAGCGATTCGCCAACATCGTCGGCCTGGAGCAACAACGCTTCGTCGAACGCCAGGTTCGCGTTCACCGAATCGAGCGTGCGATCGATGCGGGTGATTCGGGACATGCGGAGAATTCGGGTCGCAACGATGGCGGTTTGTGGCCTGTGCGGATTCGGTGGGACATTCCGAACGACATTCACAATCTACAGTCGCGGCCCGAATCTTCCTTGATTTACAATCTCGATTTTGCACGACATTTCATTGCCCCCTTTCGCCAAAGGATCGCGAATGCGTCGCCGTACCGCGTTGAAGTTCGATTCTCTCGAAACCCGCGATGTGCCGGCCGGGCTGATCGCCTTTGGCTCCGACGCTGGGACCGAGCCGTTCGTCCGCGTGCTCAATCGAACCACCGGGGCGTCGCGCTTTGAGGTTCGACCGTACGAATCGACGTTTCGAGGCGGGGTTCGCGTGGCCCTCGGGGACGTGACCGGCGATGGACAGGACGACTTGATCGTTGCCCCCGGCGCGGGTCGAACGCCGCTCGTCAAGATCTACGACGGCTCGACGGGCACGTTCGTTCGGCAGTTCCTGGCCGCGCCGCCGTCGGCGAGCACCGGGTTCCTCGCATCCAACGTGAAGCAGGCCGATCCGTATCGCGGCGGCCTCACGGTGGCGATCGGCGACTTGAACGGCGATGGCCGAACTGAAATCGTGACGGCGTGCGATCGGGGAACCGGCTACATCAGTGTGTTTGGCCGAACCGGGTCGTTCATTCGCGGCTTCGCGGCCGGTCGAGGAGTTCGCGTCGCGATTGGCGACCTGGACGGCGACGGCCGGGCCGAGATCGTTGCCGGCGACGCGTCGACCGGCGCGCGGGTGCAAGCGTTCGACTTTCGCGGCTTCGTCCGCGAGTTGAGTTTCACCGCGTTCGCGTCCGAAAGTCAAGGCGTCACGGTCGCGACCGCGGACACGGACGGCGATGGCAGTTCCGAAATCATCGTTGGTGCCGGCTCGATCGCGGGAGTTTCAATTCGAAATGGCCGAACCGGGGCCGAACTTCGGGCGGTCGCCCCGAGCCTTGATGGCTCGCTCGGCGTGCGAGTCGGCGGGGCGATGATTTCGGCCGATGGCAAGGCCGACCTGATCGTCGGCTCAGCCGCGACCGGCGACTGGGCCTGCTTCAACGGTGCCGGCGCGAACCTCGACGACGGTTCCGAGACGGGGTTCGACGCGGGCCTGTGGGTCGCATCCAGCACCGATCAGGTCGACGTGAATCGTCACGCGACGCAAGTTTTGCTCGACTGGAACGATTCGGCCCTGGACGCGATTCGAGCCCAACGAACACCCCCGCCGAAGGCGAGCCGAGCGCTCGCGATCTTGCAAGTGAGCGTCTACGACGCGGTCAATGGCATCACTCGCGGCGGCAAGAAGTATCTCGTCGCACCGGCGGCCGAGGTCGGGGCCTCGCTCCCGGCGGCCGTCTCGCAAGCGGCGTACACCGCACTCGTCGCCCTGTTCCCGGCCGAACTGGCCCGCTTCGACGCCCTGCTCGCCACTTCGCTCGGTGCCATTTCGGACTCGCAGGCGAAGACCGATGGCATCGCCTGGGGTCTACGCGTCGCCCAGGCGATCCTTGCCGCCCGGGCGAGTGATGGATCATCGGCAACCACAACCTACACGCCGGGCACCGACCCCGGCGACTGGCGACCAACGCTCCCGGCGAACGCGGCCGCGCTCTTGCCGAGCTGGGGCAACGTGGCGACGTTCGGCATCGGCGACGCGGCGAGTTACGTATCGAAAGGACCAACCGCCCTGTCGAGCGCCCAGTGGGCGGCCGACTTCAATCAAGTTAAAGAACTCGGTTCGAAGACCAGCACGACTCGAACGGCCGATCAAAGGGCGCTCGCGTTGTTCTGGGCCGATGGCGGGGGCACGTTCACGCCGCCCGGCCACTGGAACGCCATCGCGGCCCAACTCGCCAACGCCGATGGCCTGGACCTGCAGCGCACGGCCCGCCTGTTCGCGCAACTCGATGTCGCCGAGGCGGACGCGGCGATCGCGTGCTGGAAGGCGAAGTACAAGTACGAATTCTGGCGGCCAATCACGGCCATCCGCGCGGCCGATACCGACGGCAACGCATCGACAGTTGCTGATACGACCTGGGAGCCGTTGATCGTTACGCCGCCGTTCCCGGAATACAGTTCGGGCCACAGCACCTTTAGTGGCGCGGCCGCCACGGTGTTGGCCCGCTACTTCGACGCGAACCGTTCGTTCGCCGTCACCTCGGACGACGGTCTGAGCACCCGCAACTTCACTTCGTTCCAGGCCGCCGCCGACGAAGCCGCGATGAGCCGACTGTACGGCGGAATTCATTACAACACCTCGAACCAGGACGGGTTGACGATCGGGAAGTCGATCGGGGCGAAGGTGTTGCGTAGCGTGGTTTGAAACGTATTCGCGGGAAGGCACATGACGATCGACGAACTGCTCTCCGCAATCGAGAACAAGCAGGCACCAGCTCCACCGCCGGAGCTTGCCGCTTTCGAAAAGGCCGTCGGTTCATCGTTGCCCGACGACTATCGCCAGTTTCTCATCGCGTGCAATGGTGGATACGTTGGAGGATCACTCTGGTTCAATGGTCCCACTCCCGAAGGTAAAGCGGCCGATGCCGGAATCCACCACGTTGGCGGCTTTCGCGAGGAGTGGCATTTTTCGCTTCCAGAACACCGGGAGACCTATGACGGCCGAATCCCGTCCGATCTACTCTGGATCATGGACGACCCGTTCGGCAACGCGATCTGCATCGGCCTAATCGAGCCATACCGAGGGCGAATGTACTTCTGGGACCACGAGAACGAACCGGATGAAGACTGGAATGGTCTCGTCGAGTCGGCGGGCAATCTCCAACTGCTTGCCAACTCGTTCACCGAGTTCGTCGCCGGACTTCGGCCGAGCGATTGAATCTGGCATTGGCAACCGTTAGAGCGCCCTTAAGGTCGGCGTAGCGGGTCAATGACTGTCG
>JANLUE010001133.1:0-2788 GCA_031363325.1 Gemmataceae bacterium | reverse complement strand
GTTTGATGTCCCGGCCTGCTTGGAGGCGATCCCTCAGCATTTCCCGCCGATCGCCCCTGGCTCATCCCGCGAACATCCCCTCCATAGATTGCCCCCATCGACTCTCCGCTTCGGGGCCACCATGCGTCACGCGATTTTCCTGCTGCTCGCCGCCACTTCGCTTCACGCCGCCGACCGGGCGGACATCGTTCTCGCCGACTTCGAAGGCGACACCTATGGCGATTGGAAGACAACCGGCACGGCGTTCGGCAAAAGCCCGGCTCGGGGCACGTTGCCGAACCAGATGGCCGTGACCGGGTTTCTCGGCAAGGGGCTCGTCAACAGCTACCTCGGGGGCGATGCTTCAACCGGCACATTGACTTCGCCGCCGTTCACGGTCGATCGCAAGTTCATCAACTTCCTCATCGGTGGCGGGAAATCGGACGGCAAGACGTGCATCAATTTGCTCATCGGTGGTAAGGTCGTTCGGACCGCCACTGGACCGAATGACAAGCAAGGCGGCAGTGAGCATCTCGACTGGCACACTTGGGATGTCGCCGAATTCGAGGGCAAGAAGGCGACGATTCAGATTGTTGATTCCGCGACCGGTGGATGGGGGCACATCAGTGTCGATCAGATTTCACGCAGCGACCGCAGGAAGATGGCTGATCGAATCGCTCGTGAAATGCGCATCGAAAAACAATACCTACACTTGCCCGTGTCGAACGGTGCGGCCAAACGGCGTATGTCATTCGAGTTGGACGGCAGAATCGTCCGCGAATTCGAGATCGAACTGGCCGACGGCCAGCCGGACTTCCTGGTCTTCGCCGACGTGTCGGCCCTTAAGGGCAAGTCCCTGAAAATCGCTGCGGTCTTACCCGCCGACTCGAAGGCGCTCGACGCAATTGTGGCGAACGACAACGTTCCGGCCAAACGCGAACTTTACGAAGAAACGCTGCGGCCGCGATTTCATTTTACATCGCGGCGCGGTTGGCTGAACGACCCGAATGGACTCGTCTACGACGGCAACGAATGGCACCTGTTTTACCAACACAATCCGTTCGGCAAGGAATGGGGCAACATGCATTGGGGGCATGCCGTCAGCAAGGACCTCGTCAAGTGGTCCGAAGCCGGCGTCGCCCTGTACCCGAAAACGTTCGGCGACTGGGCGTTTTCCGGTAGCGCCGTCCTCGACAAGGACAACACGTCCGGCTGGGGCACGAAATTGAATCCCCCGCTCGTGTTGGCCTACACGAGCACCGGGCGCGGCGAGTGCATCGCACACAGTCGCGACGGCGGTCGGACCTGGACCGAGTACGAGAAGAACCCAGTCGTGAAACACTCGGGCCGCGACCCCAAGTTGGTCTGGCACGCGCCGAGCAAGCAGTGGGTGATGGCCGTCTACGACGAAACGCACGGCACCCGGCGAATCGACTTCCATACCTCCCCGGACTTGAAAACCTGGACCTGGACCACCGCGATCGAAGACTTCTTCGAATGTCCCGACCTCTTCGAGCTTCCGGTCGATGGCGACGCGAAGAACACGCGCTGGGTTCTCTACGGGGCCGATGGCAAATATCTGATCGGCAAGTTCGATGGCAAGGCGTTCAAGAAGGAATCGGGCAAGCATCAACTGTGGTACGGCAACTTCTACGCGGCCCAATCGTTCGACAACGCGCCGAA
Source organism: Gemmataceae bacterium (assembly GCA_031363325.1). GTDB lineage: Bacteria > Planctomycetota > Planctomycetia > Gemmatales > Gemmataceae > SIAJ01. The sequence continues at coordinate 1,126 of JANLUE010001133.1, read as the reverse complement.
CGGTCGACGAATTCAGATCGGCTGGGCCCAGGGTGTCACGTTTCCCGGCATGCCCTTCAATCAACAGATGACCGTACCCGTCGAACTCACACTTCACAAGACGGACGATGGCATTCGCATGCGGGCACAACCGGTTGAGGAGTTGCAGGCCCTTCGCGAGGGCAAGGGACTCGGCATGAGCGGCCAGGGGAAGCTCACCTATACGTCTCCGATCAGTGCGATGGACGTGTTATTGAATTGCGAACTGGCGAAGGGCGACAAGTTTCGCGTGACCGTTCGCGGTTTGGCGATCGACTACGACGGCAAGAAGGGAGAGCTGATGTGCGGCAAACTCGTCGCTCCGCTCAAGCCGATCGAGAAGATTGTCTCGATGCGCATCATGATCGATCGCGGCTCGGTTGAAATCTTCGCGAATGGCGGGGCGGTCGCGATCTCGCAGCACCATCTGCCGGCCGACAAGGATCGATCGATCGTCATTGAAGGCGATGGGGTCTTGATCAACGATTTCAATGTGTTCGATATGAACTCTATCTGGAAGTGAGTGCGATGTGGCCGATACGATCGAGACCGCGCGACTCGAACTGGTGCCATCGACGCTCGAGATGTTGCGGGCCGAACTGGACGACCGGTCGGCCCCGGGTCGATTCCTGAACGCCCGCGTGCCTGACGATTACCCGCCAGCCGAATACGACGCGGACGCCATTCGCTGGATGATCGGCCTGCTCGAACAGCAGCCCGGCGCGGCCAAATGGTGGGTGTACTACGTCGTCTGGACGGTTGACGAACGCACGCTGGTCGGCGGAGTCGGCTTCAAGGGCCCCCCGGTCGATGGCGCGGTCGAGATCGGTTACTCGGTAGTCGGCTGCTTCCAGCGTCGCGGCATCGCGACCGATGCCGTGCGAGCCATCGTGAGCCACGCCTTTGCCCACCCCGAGATCGACCGCGTCGAAGCCGACACGTTCCCGGAACTGATTCCGTCGATCGGCGTGCTGGAAAAATGCGGCTTCCGCCACATCGGCGATGGTCCCGAACCGCGAACGATTCGGTACCGGGTGACGCGAGAAGGGCTTCAGGACTGTTAGCCGCGCGGCGCTAGCCGAGCGCGTCACGTGACGCGCTCGGCTAG
>JANLUE010001128.1:0-3217 GCA_031363325.1 Gemmataceae bacterium | reverse complement strand
GATCAATGTTGTCAAACGCGACATTGGAACTCGTCAATCGGTGTGAAACCGGCCGACTCGATTGAGTCGGCCGATCGGAAATCGTTGGTCATGCCGACTCGCGGAGCGAGTCAACCAGAGCTTAGTTGTCGCTGATGACTTCGCCGCCCTGCGCGGTACACATGGCCGACCAGGTTTGCGGGCTGATCGTGCTGCGGACGAATCGCACCGAGCCGTCGGCGAACGCGGCGTTGACTCCGCCCGAGTGCTTGCTGCGGGCGGCGGCCTGGGTGTTCGCGGCATCGGCCGGCGTGGCAATCTTCCGGCATTGCATCTCGAACATCGTGGCCGGAATGTTGATATCGCAACTGGTCAGGAAGTCCGTCCCAGGCGAGTTCGGCGGGAAGGCACCCATGAACGTGTTGCCGCCGGGCATCGGGCACAACATAGCCCCACGCACGTCGCGATTCATGCCGTTCGGTGCGGAGCTTGAAGTCCGGCCGTCCGGCTGGTGGTAACCGAGGACTTCACTGAGCATGACCGTGTTGGACGCCCCGTCGCTCACGTTGGAGATTTTCATTCCCTTGCCGGTCCCGAATCGTTCGCCATCCGAATATTTCTTGACGTTCGTGACGACTTGGAACACGCCGGCACGGGTCTGGTTACCGACCGGCGTCGCGTCGGCCATCACGCCGCCGCCGAGGCAGGCCGCGTAGTTGCCCTTCAACAGGTTTTCGAGCGATTGGTCGTTGTAATGGACTTCGGTCTGTTGTGCGCTCGGGCACTTCATGAACTTGCCGATGAACGACTGGGAGTCGATGTCGGGGCGCCGCTGCGGCAAGCCATCCAAGTTGTCCCAGGGACAAGCTTCTTCGAGATCACCGCTCGCCACGCCCATGGCGATTCGCTGGTCGAGCGCCGTCTCTTCCATGTAAGCGTAGATATGCATGACCCAGGGCGGCCCGTAACAACGCGTCTGCTGGCCCAACATTCCGCCCTGAGATCCGCTGATCCACCAGTACGGCGTCGGCGCGGTCGCCGCGCCCGGCTGGCTCTCCGGCAGGTGGGCGCGATCGCCGAAGTGCGGGATGCCCGGCGGGAAGCTTCCGGTCGTACTTTCGAGGTTGTGGCACGCGAGGGCCAGTTGTTTCAGATTGTTGGAACACTTCATCCGGTTGGCCGCCTCCCGGATCTTCTGAACGGCGGGGAGCAGCAGCCCGATCAAGATCGCGATGATCGCGATCACGACCAACAACTCGATCAGAGTAAACGCTGGGCGGGAGTCCGGTCGACGAACGATCATTGCTACCTCCTGGAGTGCCAACGGCCCGATCGAATACATTCGAGAATCAAAGCGGCCGGGCGCGAGTCGGCTCTGTTGATCTTTTTGCAATTGAGTGAGTGATATTCGTGAAGCACGCGTGAGAATCCGTGGATCGCCGCTTACTTCACCAAGTCAACACGAAGTGCACGCGCCAAATCCACCAAATCAACTCTTGCGGGCCACGCGGCCGATGCACCAGAGGTGCCGCGTCGAGCGAATGAACAGCTGTCCGTCGGCGATGGCGGGCGTCGCGTGACACTCCTCGCCGAGCGCGTTCGTCGCCACGATGTCAAAGGTGTCGCCGCCCTTCAGGACGAACGTGTGACCATCGTCGGCCAGGCAATAAATGTGTTCGTTTACGAGTAACGGCGAGGCGTGATGAAGTCGGCTGCCGAGCCGCTCCGAGTACAGCGCCTTGCCTGTGTCCGCGTTCAACAGGGTTGCGAACCCCGCGTCGGAGAGGACGAAGAATCGCTGGCCGAACCCGAGTGGCGAAGGCACATAGGCGGCCCCGCGCGTCTCGCTCCACGCGACGTGCGAGCGCGACACGTTGCCGGTTCCGTTCGGCCGAATCGCGACGAGCGTGTTGGTCGGGCTGGTGCCGGTCGCGAAAACCAGCCCCGCCGTGTAGGCCGGCGAGGCGACGAACTTGTCGGTCGCGCTATCGACGACCCAAAGCTGTTTCCCCGTGACCGGTTCCAACGCGGCGACCGACTTGCTGCCCGCGACAACCAGTTGCTTCTTGCCGTCCACTTCAATCACGACCGGCGCGCTGAACGACCGCGTTCGATTCGGCCGCGGCGTCCGCCAAACTGTTTCGCCTGTCGCCTTGTTCAATCCCGCCAGGAACGCATCCCCGTCTGAGTCGCCATTCACAATCAGTAGATCGCCGACCAAGATTGGCGTGCCGCAGAACCCGTGCGGCGACACGAAGCCATCGAACGTCTTGAGCCAGGCTCGCTCGCCGGCGAAGTCGTAGCACGCGATCGCGATCTTCTCGCCGTCAAGAAACGTGACCCAGACGTGTTTGCCGTCGGCCGCCGGTGTCGAACTGGCCGGCGTGTTGTTCTTGTGCATCTTCTCGGGCGCGGCCGTCAGGACCGTCTTGCGCCATTGTTCCTTGCCCGACGACCGGTCGTAAGCGAACAGGGCCCGATCGCCCGATTCCGGCAGGAAGGCCGTCAGAAAAATGCGGTCGCCGGAGACGATTGGCGACGAATGGCCGAGCCCGACCGTCGGCACCTTCCAGATCACGTTCTCGGTGGCCGACCACGTGAGCGGTACGGCCGGGTCGGTGACAATGCCGTCGCCCTTGGGCCCGCGCCACGTCGGCCAGTCGCCGGCCGAGGCGTTGGCGAGATTCGCCAGGAGAACGAACAAAGTGATTCGGTTCATCGGCCGCCTCCCGACTGGGCCGGTCGTACCGGGCCCTGGAGTTCTTGAACCGCCCGTTCCGTCTCGCGAACGGCCCGCTCGAGGGTCGCGTTCCCGGGGCTCGCGGCGAGAGCCGCCTTCAACCGCGAGAGTGCCTCGTTCGCGGCCACGAGCGCGACGCCTCGACTATTTCCTTCGAGCCGTCGCACGCGTTCTTCGGCTTCTTTAGCCTTCGCGGTCGCTTCGTCGAAACGTTGCTTGCTCGCGGCCAGTTCCTCGGCCGCCTTGCGGGCGGCGTCTTTCGCGGAGGCCAATTCGGAACTCGCCACGACTGGCCGGGCCACGAACGCGGAAGGGACCGGCACCGGAATTGGCGAAGCGATTGCGACTTTGGTTTCGATCGGCATTGCCAGGGAAACGGGCTTCCCATCGATCGACCACACCTTGACGGCACCGGCCCAATCGCCGGTCGCGAGCGTACGGCCATCGGCCGCCAGCCCGACCCGCAACACTTCTTCACCGAGTGGGCCGCGCTCGGCA
>JANLUE010001115.1:0-2195 GCA_031363325.1 Gemmataceae bacterium | reverse complement strand
CCGGCGGCTAACGCCGCCGGCTCGCTGGTCTCCCGCTTGAGGTGACTTTCTCGCAGGTGGATGGTCAACGCGATAGCACACTCTGCGCAGCCGACGCTCCGTCCGGTACGGCATAAAATCCTCGTTCGCTTACGCCCGCCTGTTGACGACGCTGGGAATCTTTGGTGTGATGGCCTATCCGGGGCTGGATGTCCACAAGCTGATCGGGAGGGACAAGATGAAAGAGTCCAAGTTCTACCAGGAACTGCTGCACGAAGGGCGCGTTGAAGGGCGTGAAGAAGGGCGCGTGAAAGGGCGCGAAGAAGGCGAACAGAATCACGCCCAGCACTTGATTCATCGAATCTTGAAAGACAAGTTCGGGCCGATCCCGGACCAGTTGTCGCGCGAGCTCAATTCGATTCCGGAGGTCGCCAAACTCGATGACCTTGTGATCGCGGCTTTCAACAGCCCTTCGCTCGACGCGTTCCGCAACGAACTTCCCGCTCGGCCTAGTCGACGCAAAAAGTAGCGGCGAGCCTGTGGACGCTCGGTTTCTCGAACGTGAAATATTCGGGCCGCACCCGACTGCCCTGAAAAGCGAACTCCAGAGTTGCCATGCGACGAAATTGAAAACGCGCATTCATTGCGTTCCTGTTCGCGGCGGCCATCAGTGTGACCATCTGGTTCGTCATTGGAACTGGAAAGATGGTTGCGGATTTCACGGCCGCCGAATTCCACGAGACGGAAAAATGGACGACTTGCTGAAAGTACCGCTCGCTTCGAGGGGTGATTCGTTGCGAGAAGTGGGAATCGAAAATGCGTCTGGGGCGGGTCCGTTTCGGTCCCGCATGAGGCGCTTGCGTCTCGGCCCAGTCCCATTGGGATTATGGGGGCATGGTTCGTGCTTGTCAATAATTCGTTGATCCGAAGTCCACATCGGCCCGTTCGGAATTGTCTGGCCAAAGCAGAATGAGGCCTTCATGTCGCTTCCCATCGAAGACTACGCGTTGATCGGCGATTGCCAGACCGCCGCCCTCGTGGGCCGCGATGGCTCGATCGACTGGCTGTGCCTGCCGCGCTTCGACTCGGGGGCTTGTTTCGCCGCATTGCTCGGCGGGCCGGAGCACGGACGTTGGCTGATGGCCCCGGCCGAACCGATCACGGCCACGCGTCGAAAATATCGAAACGATAGTCTCGTTCTCGAAACCGAGTTCGACACCGAGAATGGTACCGTGGCCGTGATCGACTTCATGCCCTCGCGCGATCGTGACCCGAACCTGGTGCGAATCATCGAAGGTCGACGCGGCCGCGTGCGCATGCGCACGGAACTTGTGATCCGCTTCGATTACGGGTCAATTGTGCCGTGGGTCCGGCGGGCCGATTGCGGAATCTCGGCCGTCGCCGGGCCTGATGCTGTGACGGTCCTCTCACCCGTGCCGCTACATGGCGAAGACCTCACCACGGTCGGCGAATTTGAAGTCACACCCGGAACCCGCGTCCCATTTAGCCTGAGTTGGCACCCCTCCTATCGAACGGGCAATCCGGTTGTCGATTCCAATTCGGCGCTCGCCGAGACCGAAGCATGGTGGCACGATTGGGCGCGGCGCTGCACCTACAACGGGCCGGATCGCGATGCCGTCCTGCGATCACTCGTTGTGCTCAAGGCGCTCACGTTCGAGCCGACTGGAGGATTGGTCGCGGCCCCAACCACGTCGCTCCCGGAAAAACTCGGCGGCGTGCGCAACTGGGACTATCGGTTCTGTTGGCTGCGCGATGCGACACTCGCGCTGTTGGCGCTCATCGAATGCGGCTACCTGGACGAGGCGGCCGCCTGGCGCGACTGGTTGCTCCGGGCCGTCGCGGGAACGCCCGGCAGCACGCAGATCATGTACGGCCTCGCCGGCGAACGTCGCCTGACCGAGTGGGAAGTGCCCTGGTTGCCGGGCTACGAGAAATCGGCCCCGGTCCGCGTTGGCAACGCGGCGCACGGGCAGTTTCAACTCGACGTTTATGGCGAAGTTCTGGATGCCCTTTATCAGGCCCGCAAGGCCGGCCTCGCCCCCACGGACGATGGCTGGCGCTTCGGCCGCAAGCTCCTCGACTGGCTGACCGACGCCTGGCAACTCCCCGATGAAGGCATCTGGGAAGTGCGTGGGCCGCGACAACACTTCGTCCATTCGAAGGTGATGGCCTGGGTCGCGTTCGACCGCGCCGTG
>JANLUE010001107.1:0-4319 GCA_031363325.1 Gemmataceae bacterium | reverse complement strand
TATCCGCTCGCGTCGGTCACGGTGCCGATGCCGTATTGGTCGTGCTGGACGATCTGGCCGCGTTCGTATTCGGCGGGCGCGGGGCCGTTCTCGACGCGGCGCGGGATCGCCGGGGGGAGCGGCTTCAACCCGGTTTCAGCCCAGGCCCCGGCCGAGGCGCGTGGGCCGGAGCGATACTGGTCTTGCGCTGGCGATCGTCCGCCATGCGAACTCTGATCCTGGTGTACGACCTCGGCCGGCAACTCTTCCAGAAACATGCTCGGGATCGCGTACAGCGTCTGGCCGCGAAACTCACGCATCCGGGCGTGGCACAGGTACAATTCCTTCATCGCGCGCGTAATTCCAACGAACGCGACGCGTCGCTCCTCCTCGACGTCTTCGGGCTTCGCCAGGCTGCGTTCGCCCGGCAAAATCCCTTGCTCCATCGCGATCAGAAAGACGACCGGGAACTCGAGCCCCTTCGCCGAGTGCAACGTCATCACCGAAACGACTTCCTGTTGATCGTTCCACGAATCGACATCAGCCGCGAGTGTGATTGTTTCCAGAAAATCGCGAAGCGTGCGCGTGCCGTCTTCGGCGGTGAACTGTTTGGCGGACGTGATCAATTCTTCAACGTTTGCCAGCCGGTCGGCGTCCTCGTCGTCTTTGGAGTTCTGCAACATCTTGCGATAGCCGCTGCGATTGAGCACGCCCGCGATCACGTCCTCCGGAGGTTGTTCGACAAGCCCCCGCAGTTCCAACATGAGTTGATGGAAGTTCCGAAGCCCATCGCGAGCCTTGCCCTTGATGTTCGGAATTTTGGCGACATGCCCGCTCGCTTCCAGCAAGCCGATCTTGGCCGACTCGGCATACGCTTGCAAATGGTCGAGCGAAACTTTGCCGACGCCGCGCGCCGGCTCGTTGACCGCTCGGAGGAACGACAGGTTGTCGGCCGGATTGATTAGCAACCGCAAATAGGCGAGAACGTCCTTGTTTTCCTTGCGGTCGAAGAACGCGAGGCCCTTGACGATCTGGAATGGAATTCCGTGTTTGACGAACGCCGTTTCGAGCCCCCGCGTGAGGGCGTTCATCCGCACGAACACCGCGAAGTCGCGGTACGAATTCTTTTTGGCCCGCACCGCGTCCTTGATTCGCTGGGCGACCAGCATCGCCTCGTCGAGCCCGGTATCGAACGTCAAAATGCGAACGGGCTCGCCGTTCGGATTGTCAGTGATAAGCGTCTTCTTCTTGCGCTGTTTGTTATGATCGATGAGGGCGCTCGCCGCCTTCAAGATGGCCGGCGTGCTGCGATAGTTCTTGTCGAGTGTGATGACCTTGGTGTCGGGGAAGTCGCGCTCGAAGTCGAGAATGTTGCGAATATCGGAGCCACGCCATTTGTAAATCGATTGATCAGGGTCGCCGACCACACACAGGTTCCGATGATCGACGGACAGTCGCTTCGCCATTTCATACTGGGCGGTGTTCGTGTCCTGATATTCGTCGATCATGACGAAGCGAAATCGCGCGTCCAGTTCGGCGCGCAATTCTTCGTCGAGTTTCAACGCTAATGCCGGCACGTATAACAGGTCGTCGAAGTCCATGCCGTTGGCTTCACGAAGCTTGCGTTGATAGATGCCGTACACCTGGGCCACGACGTTCGTGAAGAAATCGTTCCCGGAAGCCGCGTATTTCTCCGGCGTCAACAATTGATTCTTCGCCTTGCTAATCGCCCCACCGATGCGATCGGGGGTGAACTTCACATTGTCGAGCCCGGCCGCGTCGAGCGCTTGTTTGACGATCTTGTTGCGATCGTCCGTGTCGTAGATCGTGAAATTGCGATCGAGGCCGATCCGTTCGCCGTACTGGCGCAACAGCCGGGCGCCAAGACTATGGAACGTGCTGATCCAGACGCGGTTGCCGGGCACGAGGGCCGCGACGCGCTGTTTCATCTCGGCGGCGGCCTTGTTCGTGAACGTGATCGCCAGGATGTTCCACGGCTTCACGCCCTGTTCGAGCAAATGCGCGACGCGCCGGGTGATGACCCGTGTTTTCCCGGACCCTGCCCCGGCCAGGATCAGCAACGGCCCCTGGAAATGCGTGACGGCTTCCTGCTGCGCCCAGGTGAGATCGGCCAGGAGGTCCGGCAATCCTTGCGGCATCGTGCGAATCCTGAGGTGCGGTTTGCGCTTGAATCCTGTTCTCGAACCGTCGAAACTGATTGTACCGGAAGGAGGGCCCAATGGACGTGATCGGCCTGGGGACCGAAATCGTCGAGTGTGCCCGCGTCCGGGCGACGATCGAGGAACATGGCGAACGATTCTTGACGCGCGTCTACACGCCCGGCGAAATTCGTTGGTGCCAGTCGCGGAAGAACTCGACCGAACACTTCGCGGCCCTGTGGGCGGCGAAGGAAGCCGTGTTCAAGGCCCTGCGAGTGATCGGCCGTGGTGCGGCCGTCTGGGCCCAGGTCGAGATCGAGTACGTGGACGATTCGCCTCGTGTCACTCTTCGCGGAATCGTTCGCGAACGAATGCTCGCGGCCGGCGTCGGCAACGTGCTGCTCTCGACCGCGTTCTCTCGACACTACGCGACCGCGACGGCCATCGCCCTGCGAACAACCGGGGGTTGAACCCGAACCGGTTCCAGGTGCTACAATTTCAGAAGTCCCGCCCGATGGGTCTCGAAATGTCCGAAGCCAAAGAGCCGCCGGTCGATCGTCGTGGGTTCTTGCGGTCGTCCGCGGCCGTCGGGACGGCGATCACGCTGTCCGCTCAGAGCTATGCGCGCGTGCCTGGCTCGAACGGTCGGCTCGGTGTTGCGTTCCTGGGTTGCGGCGGCCGGGCGCAAGCTCACATCAACACGATCTTGAAGTTGAAGAGCGAAGGCCAGTCGATCGCGCCGGTCGCGGTGTGCGATGTGTGGGACGGGCTCGAAGACTCGTACGACCAGGAATTTCCGCCGGGCCAGTTCACGCGCCGAAATTACGCCCAAGGGCTGTATCCATCGGCCCGCAAATGTGGCCTCGCCGTTGGCGATTCGGCTCGCGTGGCCAAGGACTATCGCCGCATTCTTGACTTGAAGGACGCGGACCTCGTCTGCATCGCGACGCCGGACCACTGGCACGCCCGCATGACGCTCGATGCGTTGGCGGCCGGCAAGGACGTGTTCGTCGAGAAGCCGATGACCCGGACGGCGGGCGAGGCGCAGGCTGTCCTCGATGCGGCCCACAAGTTCAATCGCGTGGTCGTGGTCGGCGTACAGGGAATGGCCGACCCGGCCTGGGCGACCGCGCACGATCTCATTCGCTCGAACCGCATCGGCCCGGTCGTTCAGGCCCAGACGGGCGTGCATCGCAACGACATTCGCGGCCAGTGGCGCTACTATCGGCTGTCGCCGAAGATGTCGCCCAAGACCATCGATTGGGACCTGTTCCTCGGCCATCAGTTCGAAGTGAACGGCGAGCCGCTCAGTCCCAAGGATGTGCCGTTCGACCGGGCTGTGTTCGCGCAGTGGCGTTGTTATGCCCCGTTCTCCGGTGGCGTGTTTACTGATCTGCTCGCCCACAAGGCGACGCATCTTTTGGCCGCGACGGGCTTGCGGTATCCGCGTCGCGTGGCCGGCCTCGGCGGACTGTACTGGGAACACGATGGCCGCGACGTGCCGGACGTGGCCACACTCGTCGCCGATTTCGACGAAGGTTGCCAGTTCACGTTTACCGCGACGACCGTGAGCGGCTATCCGGTCGAGGAAGTCATTCGCGGCCGATTCGGGGCGATTCGCTTCGCCAAGGGGGCGCTGCACCTGATCGCCGACGACCCGACGCGAGCGTCGAAGTTGCCGGCCCGCTTGGAGAAAACAGTCGAGGCGGCCGAGACGGTCCATGTGACCTCGCCTGCCAACGAGACGCAGGCGCTGTGGGAACATTTCCTCGGATGCGTCCGCGACCGAAACCGTTCGACGCTGTGCCCGCCGGAGCTCGGGGCGGCCGCGGTCACACTGGCCGCAATGGGCGTCGACAGTTATCGCTCGGGCCAGGTGCTTTCGTGGGACAAGGAACAACGGCGCGTCACGTCGGCCGACGGCACCTGGGCGGAGAAATGGGACGCCCGCAGCCGGGCCAAGGAACGCTTCCCCGGCATGCTGCCGCCGGGGTATATGGAGCTGGCGGGATCGGGGCTCTAAGCCCCCGCATCTCAGAATATCGGTCCGATTAGTTCGGCCTCGTCACATGAACCCAATCGACCACGAAGTCACCCAAATGTGCATGGCCCACGAGAGTGGGGACGTCGAGCGCGTTCGCCAATTGTTGGAGGCTCGACCGGAACTGGATCGGCTGGCAC
>JANLUE010000421.1:0-4163 GCA_031363325.1 Gemmataceae bacterium | reverse complement strand
GGGCCTGATTCCCTGGATACCGCTCACGCAGATCGATGGCCCGCCGGAGTTGGTGCTCCAGGAATGCCGCGACCGAATCGACCGCGACGTGCCGGAGCAGCAACAACCGAGCTTCCGAGCCGTGACCGAATTCCTCGCGCGGATGGTTCACCCGAGCGACCTCCTCGACCGCCTGTTTCGAAAGGGCCCCAAGATGATCGATTCCCCCGCGCTCGCCGACGCCGAAGCCCGAAATTCGCACCGGCTGATTCTGTCGATTCTCAAGAAAAGGCGAATCAGCGTACCACAAGCATTGGAGGAAGACCTTCGACAGGTCTACAACCTCGATTCACTCGAGGAATTGGCCGGCGAAGCTTCGACCTGTGTTGACTTGGTCGGGCTGGGTGGCCTTCTGGCGTCGTTGCCGAAGGAATAACGCCTTCGAGTCGCCGAGCGCGGCGGCCAATCGCTACGCCGCTCCACTCGCCTTCTTCGTCCCATAGGTCGTCGCCACGTTTTCCGGCGTGAACACTTCGGCCACCGGGCCGCTCGCCACTTTGCGCACGTTCAGCAACGTCACCCAATCGAAGTATTCGGGCACGGTCGCGAGGTCGTGGTGGACTACGAACACCGTGCGGCCCGCCGTGCGCAAGTCGCGAAGCAATTCGACGATCGTCTTCTCGGTCACCGCGTCGACGCCCTGGAACGGTTCGTCCATGAAATAGACGCGGGCGTCTTGCACGAGGGCTCGCGCCAGAAACACGCGCTGTTGTTGCCCGCCGGAGAGTTGACTGATCTGCCGATCGGCGAACTCCGCCATGCCGACGCGTTCCAGAGCGGACATGGCGGCCGTTCGTTGGGCCGGCCCCGGTCGGCGAATCCAGCCGAGCTGACCGTAAGTCCCCATCTGCACAACGTCGAGCACGGTCGTCGGGAAGTCCCAATCGACGGTGCCCCGTTGGGGAACGTAGCCAATCTGCTTGCGCTGCTCGCGGTACGAGCCACCGAGGATTTTCACCGTCCCCGCGACGGGTCGAACGAGGCCGAGAATCGATTTGAGCAGCGTCGTCTTGCCCGCCCCGTTTGGCCCGACGACCGCCATCAACACGCCCTGGGGTACAACCAAATCAATGTCCCACAGCACCGGCTTGTCGCGGTACGCCACGGTCAAATCGTCAACTTGGACGGCGGGGATCATTGGTTGGCCGCGTTACTCACTTAGCGCCCGCACGATGGCGTCGACGTTATGTCGGACCATGCCGATGTACGTTTCGCCGGTCGATCCGACTGGCCCAAGGGCATCGGAGTACAGTTCATCCTCGGCCAGTTTCACTTCGAAGCCCTTGAACTTCGAGCGGACGGCCTGCATGACGGCTTCCATTCCCTTGGACGGCACTGAGGTCTCGGCGAACACCGCCTTGATGCGGCGCGTGCCGATCAACTCGGCGAGGGCCTGCACGTCGCGCGAACTCGTATCGCCGGCCGTGCTGATCCCCTGGAGGCCGTGCACTTCAATGTCGTACGCACGACCGAAATAGCCGAACGCATCGTGGGCCGTGATCAAAACTCGCTTCGGCTTCGGGATCGTGGCGAGTTTGGAACGCACTTCCTTGTCCAGGTCCGCGAGCTGAGACAGGTACAGCGTGGCGTTCGCCCGGTATTGCGGCTCATGGGCGGCATCGATCTCGATCAACGTGTCGCGGACCTTTTCGACGGCCTTCATCCACAGGGTCACATCGAACCAGACGTGCGGGTCGTGCGTCCCTTCAAAGCCTTCCTCGGCCTGGCGAAGGTCCGGGAGTTCTTCGGCGACGCCCACAGTCCAGTTCGTGGCCGCTCGGGCCTCGAACACGTCGGACATTTTCCCTTCGAGGTGCAGGCCGTTGTACAAAACCAAATCGGCCGACGCGATGCGGTTCAAATCGTTCGGGTTCGGAACGTACTTGTGGGGATCAACTCCCGGCCCCATCAGACAATCGACGTGCACATATTCGCCGCCAATGGCTCGAGCCGCGTCGGCGATCATGCCAGTCGTGGCAAGAATTTTCGCCGGCCGACCGTTGAGATCCGGTGGCTGCAGCTTCCCGGTCGGCTTGCGACATCCGGGGAGAATGAGGGCGGCAATCGCTAGAAATACGAGTAATTTGCGCATGGTCTTTGGGTCGTAGGTTTGACTAAGTAATCATATTAGTTGAGACGAAGTGATGTGTCAAGTCGGGCAGTTTCCGATTTCAAAGATATCGCGTTTGTTCGGGGGTTGAACCGAGACGAATGACGTATTTGTGCCATAACGGCCCTGAAAGGGCCGTCTGAGCTGTTCCAGAATTGGATTATCGCACGTCCGCGGACCCGAGGCTTCGCTCTGGGCTGACAGAACAAGCCTTACTTCAATGAGAGGGTCTCAGCTTTGTCGATTGGAACCACGTACGCCTTCCGACGAAGCGATGGTCGCGACGCACCGGGGGACACGAGTAGTATCCCCCGGTTATTGGCTGCATCGCCTCCGGCCTCCGGCGTAATAAAAACTCCTTGCGTCGATTGGCAATTCCACAATCGACATGGCGAGCTTCAAGTTGAAGCGGCCGCTCGGCCCGAAAATTATGTGTAAGCCAATCGACTAATATTCCTTCTTCGACTTGCCCGGGTTCGGCAATGGGTAGTTGCCCTTGTCGTCGGCCACGACCGGGGCCGGCCCGCCGACGGTCAGCTTGTCCACGTCCGGGGCGAATTCGTGGTCGCCGTCCAGGATCATCTTGCGCGTGATGACCTGGCCCGTGTGAGCAGCCATTCGGCCCATCGCGGTCGCGAGGCTCGCCTCGACGCCACGCTTCACTTCGTTGTAAGGCGTGTCCTTGCGGATCGCCCGCATCAGGTCTTCCCACTCGCCCTGATACGGATCGTTGTCTTCCGGCCCGTACTTCCAGATCAGATCCTTCTCGACGAAGTTCTGGCCCTTGAAGGCGCGGGCGTTCGACGGCCAATGTCCGCTCTCGGAAACGATCGCCGAGCCCTTCGTACCGTGCAGATAGCTGGCGAATTCCTGCTTGCAGTTCGGAATCGTGCGGCCTTCGAGGAAGAACTTCGATCCATCGGCGAAAGTGAATTCGGTCGAGTAGCTATCGAAGTTCTGATCGACCCAGCCTTCGCGATAATGTCGGCCGCCGGACGACTTGGCCTCGACGGGCCAGGCGTCCTTCATCCAACAGGTTTCGTCGATGTTGTGGATCAGGAAGTCGCTGTAGGCCCCGCCGCTCGCCCACAGGAAGCCGTGGAACTTGCGAATCTGATACTCGAGTTCGTTGACGTCGGCTGGCTTCGGCCGGACCGGCATGTTGCCGGTGTGGCCGGCCATGCGGTACGCCCGCATGAGAACGATGTCGCCGATCAGGCCGTCGCGGATCTTGTTGAACAGTTCGCCGCGGGCCTGACAGTGCCGACACATCAGGCCGACGCCGACCTTCATGTTCTTGCGAACCGAATCCTCGCCGAGTTTAAACATCTTTTTCGAGGTCGGCCCATCGACCGTCACCGGCTTCTCCATGAAGACGTTGATGCCCTTCTCGATGGCGTACGTGAACTGGACCCAGCGGAAGGCGGGCGGGGTGGCCATGATCGCGATGTCGCCTGGCTTCAGCATGTCGATCGCATGCTTGTAAGCGTCGAAGCCGATGAATTGCGCTTGCGGCGGGACGTTGACCTTGGCTTTCAGCTTGCCTTTGCTGGAGATGGCCTGGAGGCTCCCATCGAGCCGATCCTTATAGGCGTCCGCCATCGCGATGAGGCTGACCGGTCCTTGCTCGGTGGAGAGCGCGTTGACGGCCGCACCGGTCCCGCGACCGCCGCAGCCGATCAGGGCGATGTTGATCACGTTGCTTTCGCCAGCGTAGAGGCTTGGCAAGCCGACGAGCGTCGAAGCCAAGGCGGCGCCGCCGACCGTCGTTTTCAGGGCGTCCCGGCGCGAGAGGCCGGTTTCCGTGTCGGGTGTCATTCGGAGAGTCCTGGAGGCGAGTGGTGTGATGTTTGAATTGTCAAAGGCAGGGCGGTCGGTTGCAAGGGGGTCGTTTCGTCGATCAGTAAACGCAACTCGGACGCTTCATCGGGGAGCACAGTCCAGTATTCGGGGGTCGAAGCTACCAGTTCGACCCGGCGCAGTCGAAACGGATGCTCGAACGCGAGTCGCCGGG
>JANLUE010000410.1:0-4152 GCA_031363325.1 Gemmataceae bacterium | reverse complement strand
CCAATCGTGCCTGAATCTTTTCCACGGCTCGCTCCATGCGTTGCCACAACGCGTCGCCGGTGAGATGGAACGTGACCATCGTTTTCGCTTTCGTTGGAACTGCCCCCGGCAGGAATCGAACCTGCGACCTTGGCTTTAGGAAAGCCCTGCTCTATCCCCTGAGCTACGGGGGCTACTCGGAAAAACCAGCACTTTTTGAACAGTCCGCCAATACCACTAAAATGACTACACCCGAAACTACACCCGACCAAAACCGACGTTGGGGACGGGCGAGGGCACAGTCATCATGGGGACACGCAAGAAATCGGACAGGTTCCCCCTTTGGCTTCACCCATCCGGCCAGTGGGCCAAAAAGGTTAAGGGCCGAACCTGTTACTTCGGCACGGACAGAGACAAGGCGCTGAAGCGGTACGCCGCCGAACGCGAAGACCTCGAAGCCGGACGGCGGCCGCGACAAGCCCCAGGCTCGGTCACCATGGCCGGCCTGGCGAACACGTTCCTGACCTCGAAGCGTGAGACGGTCGATTCCGGCGAACTGACGGCCGCCCAGTGGTCGGAGTACCATCGCACGTGCGAAACGTTGGTTGGCAGTTTCGGCCGCGAACGGTCCGTCTCCGATATTCGCCCCGAAGACTTCCGCAAGCTCCGGGCCAAGGCCGCCAAGCGGCTCGGGCCGTTCGCCCTGGCCAAGCTCATCCAAATGTCGAAGACCGTGTTCGCGTTCGCCTTCCGATCCGAGTTGATCGCGGTGCCGATCCGCTACGGCGACGAGTTCGACAAGCCGACGCGGCGGGTGATGCGTCTCGAACGGGCCAAGACGGTCCGACTCATTTCGGCGGCCGACGCGTGGAAGCTGCTCGACACCGCCGGGCCACAACTCCGGGCCATGATCCTTCTCGGCCTGAACGGCGGGTACGGCCAGAAGGATTGCTCCGACCTCCAACGGGCGGCCCTCGAGCGCCGGCCGGGCTGGCTCGACGCGGCCCGCCAGAAGACCGGGGTCGGCCGACGTTGCCCCCTCTGGCCCGAGACGATCGAGGCCCTCGACGCCGTGCACATCGATCGCCCGGACGCGATCGACCCGGACGATTCCGGTTGTGTGTTCCTCACGACGTTCGGCCGACGATGGGTCAGGTACAACGATCACGGCACGGAGAAGCGAGGCGTTCGGATCGACGCCGTTGCCCTCGAACTCAAGAAGGCCGCCAAGCGTGCCCAGGTCGCGATGCCGGGCGGGTTCTACGTCTTGCGTCACGTCTTCCGGACCAACGCGGACGGGGCGAAGGACGGCCCGGCAATCGACGCAATCATGGGCCACGTGGATGAATCGATGGGCGCGACCTACCGCGAGTCGATCGGCGACGATCGGCTCGAAGCGGTGACGAACCACGTGCGCGCGTGGTTGCTGGCGGCGAAGCCATCGGCTTGAACGTCGCCGTATCATTCACCTGGCGTGGACAGTCCGGGAGTCATGACCCGGATGCGTTCGGCGGCTCGATGGGGTTGGTTGCTCTCCCCCGTCGGTCGCCGGACGCCCCGCCTCAAGTTGAGAGCAACATCATGTTCCGCAGTCCAGTGGATCGCCTTATCCATGCACACGAACGCCAAATTGCCATCGCGAACGAACAGGCTCGCGAACGTCATCGCTGTGAGCAAGTTCGGCAGTCGATTGACAGACTTGTCAATCCCGCCGGGCCGTTCGGTGGGGAAAATCAGCCTGACCTTTGGACCGTCGATGCGTGGCTGAACAGATTCCGCGCGTTCGCCAATGAAGTCAGTGATTTGGAGTTGGATGAGAACGAATTCGAATCCGATGACGGGCGCTCGGAAACGGCTGCCTGGCTATTGGTGCGCGCCGTGCGGGGCCAATGGGAGACGCTCGAAACGGAGCTGACCGCGCTCGTCGGCTCGCCAACGCCCATCTTGTGGCAAAACGGACTCCTCAGCGTCGGCTATGGTTTCGGCAATGTGTCGCGTCCGGAGGAAGTGGAGAGTCATGAGGCTGAAAGCGACACCGAGGCTGAAAGCGACACCGATCAACTTCTAGCGAAAGTACTTTCGGCGGTTCCGGTCGGCAAAATTAATGCACGTAAGGGCATGGCAATTTCCAAAGATTCATCACTCGTTGCATGGAAGGACAGCACTATCCGAAAACGGCTTGGAGAGCTCGTAAAGTCAGGTCACATCAAGAACGAATACGGCCATGGGTATTGGCGAGATCGGAATTGATCCAGTGTGCGCACCCATTGTGCGCACATCTTATTTTTACGCGCACAAGGTGCGCACACAGCGCACATATTGACCAGGGCGAAAACGACGTAACCATTAGCGTGTTCATAGAGGACACGCACCGTGACGCAACAAACCCCAATTAAGCTACCCGACCGCGAAGAGATTGCCGACCGCATTCGACAGGCAGACGACGAAGCCGCATTCCTTCGCCGCCTCTTGAAGTTGATTGATTCACATCAGCCGAAAGCGATTCTTGACGGAATTCGGGTGGCTTGCCCGGCCCCCCACGTCGTTGGCGAACTTCCACGCGGTCAGGTCGTCGGCGAAATCCCCCGAGGCGAATTGGCCGGCCTCATCAAGGAAGGGATCGTCCGTGGCTAGCCTCCCCCGGTACATGACGCCGGCCGACATCGCGAGCATCCTCACCGTCGGCTACGAACACGTACTCGATTTGATTCGCGCGGGCCGCCTCAAAGCGGTCAACGTGAGTGTCCGCAATTCGAAAGCGCGTAACCGAATTTCGGGCGACGCGCTTGAGCAGTTCCTCCGCGATCGCGAGGCCGTGCCCGCGATCGCAGCGACACCCAGGACGCGGCGGCCGAAGCTTGATCGAGTGACGAAGTATTTCTGAACGCAGATGGTTCAGAAGACAATTGGCTTCGCCGGGTCGGCTTGAGGCCGACCGGCGAGCCGGAAGATCAGAGAGCAGAATGCGATCGCCGTTTTTGAAGGGCTGCTCCGACGGCGAGTTCGACGCCGATGGGATCGCCGGGAAGGACCTGGCGACGCGGACGTATCCGGAAATCGATTAGGAGAGAACATGGCGACACTCAAAATTGACCAGGACCTTGTCCTGGTCGCGAGTGCGATCCGGCACTGCGGCGTGAACGCTCCGGACCGACCGCGAAACTGGTCCGACCTGGTCATCGCGCTCCGGGTCGCGAAGCCGGTCGGGCCGAGGATCCCGGATTCGAATCAACCGCCACGCGGGTTGAATCCGATCAACCCGTCCAGGCCCGAAGGCCTCGCCGAGGTCTGCGCCGCGCTCCGCTCGGTCGGCATCGATCCCGGGCCGGACTCTCTGACCTGGCACGGTCTGACGCGTCAGGTTTCGACCTACGCCGGGGAGCTGGCTGGCCAGTGGCCGGTTCGCATGTCCCACGACGAATCGTTGGAGGCCCGTGGCCGCCGGGCGGCTGCGGAAATGTTCGCTGACCTCAAGCGGCCGCCGGCGGTCCGGCGGTCCCACGACGAAGCGGAACGCGAGGCGCGCGGCAAATGGGCGGCGGCTGCCCGCCCTCCCGCCTGGAGTGATTCGAGCCGACGGCGAACACACCGTCACGAACGCCGAGCCCCGGAACTTCGTCGTCTGGAACGGCAGCGTCCGGGCCAACTACGAACTCGCCCGGGGAACGCCTCACCGGGCGTTGTGGTCGGCCTTTCTCGACCTGGTCGAAGATCGCGTGCGCGCGGAGATCGCGCAAGGGCCAAGCGGTTGCTTCGCCGTGCCGGTCAAAATCTCGATCAACAACAACGCGATTTACGGCCGGCCGAACGCCGGCTTCAGCTTCGACTACTTTTCGTGCGGCGCGAAAGGCGGTCGGAACACGAACAGTGAGGCGAAAGATTCGCTTCGCTGGTTCCCGACCGGCGGAGTGTGGCGGCCCGACCCTAATGGCGACCCGAACCTCTGGGGCCGGTCACTCGCGAACGGGGCCCAGGCCCCGCGCGGGCATGCCGGCTACACGTATGACGCGTCGACCGACGCGATTGTTGACTTGTGCCTGACGAGTAGTGGGATGCGGACGTTCCCAAAGGAACAAGTTTCCCGGCTTCGAACTTCGATTGCGACGATCCAGACGCCATGGGTTGAGCTGCAGCGCCGGTTGCAGGCCCCGGTAAAGCCCGCTCCCGCCGGCT
>JANLUE010000953.1:0-8519 GCA_031363325.1 Gemmataceae bacterium | reverse complement strand
ACCGGGAATCAGCAACGTTCTTTCGCTTCGTTGAGTTGACGACCCCGCTAGACTGCGGAATGCCGTCGCCCCACGGGAAACGATATGCCGACGAAAAAGACGGATCCGGCCCCGGCCAAGAAGGCTGTCCGCAAGCCCGCCGCCAAGAAAACGGTCGCCAAGAAGCCGGCCGCCAAGAAAGCCGCGCCCAAGCGAACGGCCAAGCCACGCACGTCCAAGGCCCTGACGGCCGCCCCGCCGGCCGTTGTCCGCGAAACATACACCGGGCCGAAGAAGGGCAACCTGATCATCGTCGAGTCGCCGGCCAAGGCGAAGACGATCGAGAAATACCTCGGCAGCGCCTACCGGGTCCGGGCGAGCTACGGACACGTTCGCGACCTGCCTGTGAGCGGCAAGGTCAAGGGCGAAGATGTGGTCGGCATTAATATCGGAGGAGGATGGAAGCTTCGCTATCAGGTCATCGATCGATCGGAGAAGGGCGGCAGCAAGATGCGCCGTTCGACCGAGGACATCTTAAATGAACTGAAGCGTGAGGCCGACCGGGCGGAGATGGTCTACCTCGCGACCGACCCCGACCGCGAGGGTGAGTCGATCGCGTGGCACATCGAGGACGAGTTGAAGCTCGACCCGGCCACCACCCGACGGATCACGTTCAACGAGATCACCAAGAAGGCGGTTCAGGACGCGTTGCTCGGTGCCCGGGCCGTCGACGACAACCTCGTCGCCGCCCAGGAAGCCCGGCGAGCGCTCGACCGCGTCGTGGGTTATCCGCTCAGCAACTTGCTCGGCAAGAAGGTAAGTCGCGGACTCAGTGCCGGCCGGGTGCAATCGGTCGCGGTCAAATTGGTCGTCGACCGCGAACGCGAGATCGAAGCGTTCAAGACCGAGGAGTACTGGAAGATCACGGCGCTGCTGACCGTTCCCGGTCTGGCGAAACTCGGCGACTATCCGTTCCCGCCGAAAGTGATGGCCAAGAAGAAAGGCCCGAAGCCCGCCGAGGAAAAGTCGGAAGACAAGGCCGAGGAACAGGTCGAGGTTTCGGATCAAGAAGAAGGGGCCGAGGGGCCGGAACGAACCAAGCCGGCCAAAGTCGAAGGCCCGTCGATGCCGGCCGGCAGCTTCACGGCCCTGCTCGATCAGTGGCAAGGCAAGTCGTTCAACGCTGGCACCGAAGCGGAAGCGGATGCGGTCTTCAACTTCTTGAAATCCGCCAAGTTTCAGGTCACGAAGATCGAACAGAAAGATCGGAACGACAACGCCCCGCCGCCGTTCACGACTTCCACCCTGCAGCAACAGGCGAACATCCGCCTGTACATGGGTGCCCAGCGCGCCATGCAGACGGCCCAGAAGCTCTACGAGGGCATCAACCTCGGGCCGGAGGGTCAGGTCGCGCTGATCACCTACATGCGTACCGATAGCACGCGTGTCTCGAACGACGCGTTGGCGATGGTGCGAGCCCACATCGGCACAAACATCGGCCCGAAGTATCTGCCGGACAAGCCGAACTTCTTCAAGTCCGGCAAGAGCGCCCAGGAGGCTCACGAAGCGGTTCGACCGACCGACTTGACCAACACACCGCTGAAGGTGCAGCCGTTCCTGGATCACGATCAATTCCGACTGTATTCGATGATCTACAACCGCTTCGTGGCCAGCCAGATGGCGCCGGCCGTCGTGGCGATCACGAATGTCGAGATTGTCGCCGACCAGGGGGTGTTCAAGGCGAAGGGGCAGATCGAAAAATTCGATGGCTACCGCCGCGTGTGGCCGGCCGGCAAGCAAGACGATGTAATGCTCCCCGCGCTGACAGCCGGCCAGGCGCTCGACAAGCTCGGCCTCGCCGCGAGCCAGCACTTCACGCAGCCGCCATCACGCTTCAACGAGGCGTCGCTGGTCAAGGTGCTCGAGAAGGAAGGCATCGGCCGACCGAGTACGTACGCGTCGATCATCGGCACGATCACCAAGAAGGGCTACGTCGATCTCGACGATCGCCGCTTCAAGGCGACCGAGCTTGGCAAGACCGTGACGGACTTCCTGGTCAAGGGCTTCCCGGACGTGATGGACCTCAAGTTCACCTCGCACTTCGAGGAGGAACTCGACGACATCTCGAACGGCAAGATGAAGTACGAAGACGTGCTGAACGAGTTCTGGGTGCCGTTCCAGAACGCGATCACCCACGCCGACGCGACGATGGAGAAGGTCAAGGGCCGCGAGACGGGCGAGGCGTGCCCGAAGTGCACCCGGCCACTCGTCGAGATGTACAGCTCGAAGCGAAAGGGCACGTTCGTTGGTTGTTCCGGCTGGCGCGACAAGGAATCGCCGTGCGACTACATCAAGCCGCGCGAAGGCGAAGCGGACCTGAGCGCCATCCAGGCCGCCTGCCCGATCTGTGGCTCGCCGATGGCCGCCCGCTCGAGCAAGTGGGGCACGTTCCTGAGTTGCACCGCGTACAAGGCGGACGGCACCGGCTGCAACACGATCGCCAACCTCGGGCCGAACAACGAGATCATCGTTACCTGTAAGCCAACGGCGTTCCCCTGCCCGAAGTGCGGCAAGAACCTGTTGTGGCGGAGCGGCAAGAAGGGCCCGTACTTCACCTGTAGCGACGCGGACTGCAAGACGATCCTCGAAGCGGACAAGACCGGCGAGAAGCCCCTGCCCCCGATCGAGACCGGTATCGCCTGCGAGAAGTGCGGCTCGCCGATGGTCGTGCGCAAGAGTTGGCGTGGCCCGTTCCTGTCGTGCAGCGGCTACCCGAAGTGCCGCAACGCCAAGTCGATCCCGGCCGAGTTGAAGGAGAAGTTGAAGGATCGCCTGCCGGCCGCGGCCCCGAAGAAAGAAATGCCCGCCGTCGAAGTGAAGGAGTTGTGCCCCGAGTGCGGCGCGCCGATGAAGTTGGCGATGGCCCGCGGGCGGTACTTCCTGGGCTGCACGACCTGGGCGAAGACCAAGTGCAAGGGGACGCGGCAAGTCTCGGAGGAGATGAGCGCGGAGATCGCGAAGTTAACTCCCACCCCCGTTTAGCGGCGACCCCGACGGGGTCACCGCTAAACGGATCAATCGAGGAGAATCCCATTGGTCATCGCCTACCACGTGATCATGAGCGCCTATGGATTCTGGTTACCCAACGATCCACGCGGTTCGTGGTCCGACAACGTTCGCAAGTTCGAATTGCAAGCGTTTGGCCCGGCGACCAAGGTCGATACTCGCGAATCGGTAGCACACATCAAACACGATCGCCGACTGCGAGCCGCCGCGAAGGAAGTTCTGGAATACCGGCCGGTTCAGTTCACCGACGACCAAATTCAAACGATTGGCCAGGGCATGGCCAACTACATCGAGAAATCCGGCGTGACCTTCTGGGCGGCGGCGATCATGGACGACCATGTCCACGTCGTCTACATGCGGCATCGCTACAAGAGTGAAATCGTCAACAATCTTCTGAAGGGTGAGACGACCAAGGCGTTGATCGACGCGGGCCAGCATCCGTTCGCGAAACACGCCAAATCCAACGAGGCGCCGCCGGCCTGTTGGGGCCGAAAATGGTGGACCGTATACATCGACAACGTCGAGCACTTGCTCGCCGCGATTCGCTATGTCGGGGATAATCCATTGAAAGACGGTCGCGAGCGCCAAAAATGGAACTGGGTCGTTCCGCATCCGAAGACTTGGCAAGAATATCGGAACTCCAAGATCGTTTAGCGGCGACCCCAACGGGGTCACCGCTAAACGAATGCGGCGCATTCCTTCGTCCCATCGTGTACCATTCCCTCATGCGAACGCACTCCCTCGCACTCGTCGCAATCCTTGCCCTGACCGCGCCGGCCCGCGCCGAGGTTCGCAAGCGCGAGCGATTCGAGGCCGCCGTCGACGAGGCGCTTGTCTATCTGGCGAAGTCGCAGAATCAGGATGGGTCGTGGAACTCGGGGCGGGCGTTCGGTGGGCCGAATGGGGGCATGCGCGACCCGGCCATCACGGCGCTGTCCGTCATGGCCTTTCTCTCGGCCGGGCATGTGCCCGGCGAAGGTCCGTACGGCACGGCCGTCGAGAAGGGCATTCGCTTCGTTTGCAGCCAACAACGCAACGGTTTGTTCTCGAGTACGGAACAAGGGCAAACCGTCATGTACTCGCACGGCATCTGCACGTTGATGGTCGCGGAAGCCGTTGGCCTGTTGCCCGACCGGACCGAAGCCGCGAACTTGCGCAAACGACTGGAACTTGGCGTGCGACTGATTCAGGAAGCCCAAACGAAAGCCGGGCAGAACGCCGGCGGCTGGCGCTATCAGCCCCGTCCGGGCGATGCCGACATCAGCGTGTCAGCCTGGCAGGTCATGGCGCTCCGAGCCGCCAAGAACGTCGGCTGCGACGTGCCCACCGAGACGGTCGAACGGGCCGTTGGCTATATCAAGCGTTGCCATGATCCCCGCGTCGGCGGCTATCGATATACTGCGTTCGGAAATGTGACGGTCCCGTGTACGGCCGCCAGCATTCTCTCGCTCGAATTGTGCGGCAAGGAATATCACAAATCCGAGGAATCGCTCCGGGCGGCGAGCTACATCACATCGAGTTTGGCCGGCAACGATTTTCGCCAGCCCGTCGGTTTCCGGGGCCAGCAGCACTTCTTTTACGGGATCTATTATTCGTCGCAGGCCATGTTCCAAATCGGCGGCGATTGGTGGAAGTGGTATCGCCAATATCTCCATGCGATTCTGCTCAACCCCGAAGGCAATCGGCAACAGCCCGGGGGCTACTGGAATGGCGTATCGGGCGACGACACGATGGCCGGCGTGAACTACTGCACGGCGATGGCCGTCCTGGCGCTCACGGTCGAGTATCGCTTCCTGCCGATCTATCAACGCGGCGAAGAGAACGAAGAACGAGCGAAGTGAACTCGCTCCAGTAGGCGATTCACGATGAGTTGCGACGAAGTGCATCGGAGGGTTGACCTCTCCGGCTTGACGAAGCACACGATGTGGTCGACCTTCCACGGAACCACGCTCACGGGCTACTTCGTGCTGTTCGCCGGCAGTTTTGCCGGTGCCTTCAGTCATCACGCACTTTCGTCAAACGGTCGCTTCCATGGCATCTTGGCCGGCAGTATTGCAATCGCCGGAGTGACTTGGGTGGCCCTCCGTGTCACTGGTGGCGCTCGACTCCGGTTCCGATTTGAGTGCCTGATCTGCTTGGCGTCCGGTTCGATTGCTTTCCTGGTCGCCGAATATTTGCCACGAGAACGCGAGTGGTGGTTTGCACGCTGGTCCGTTGCCGCCGGTCCACTGGGAGTACTCTTCGGAGCATTTGCGAACCCAATCGACGATGCGCGACTCGGAAGGGACTACTTGCATTTCAATTTGGAATCCAAACTGAGCCGCGCGATTGATTTCGGCATTCGGCGGCTATTTTCCGGGCGGATCGCTACGGCCGTCGCCGGATGCGTCGGAGCGGCGATTGGCGCGATGCTCCTGGGCCTAAATTTCTATTGCCTCTCGCCGAATTCGCTTGAAGATTTTGTCGGTGATCCCATTCGACTGATTGAATTCTCTGCGGCGATCGGCGCGGTTGCCGGCTTCGTCAACGGTTGGTACTTTTGGCCCCGCGCCGTTCAATTCATGATGGATTAGACATTCCGTCGCTTCGCATTTCGACCGACCTGATTCGATTCGGAATAGAACTTCTTGATCCAATCCGAACTCCCGAGGTTCCCTCTCCATGACCTCCACGCGCCGAACTTTCCTCCGGGCCGCCGCGGCCACAACGCTTCCGGCCTGGTTTCTCGACGAGTGTCGAGCCCAGCCCGAGACGCCGAAGCCCAGGTCGAAGAACGACATGCCGGGCATCGCCCTGGTCGGGTGCGGCGGCATGGGCCGTGGCGATGCATCCAGCGCGTCGCGGTTCGGCAAAGTAGTCGCGCTGTGCGATGTGGACGAAGCGAACCTGGCGATGGCCGCCAAGTCGTGGCCCGATGCCATTAAGCTCGGCGACTTCCGAAAGGTGATGGAGCGCAAGGATGTCGATGTCGTAATCTGCGGGACCGTCGATCACTGGCACACGCTCGTCTCGCTCGCGGCCATGCGGGCCGGCAAGGACGTGTATTGCGAAAAGCCGCTCACCCTCACGATCGATGAAGGCAAGCGGCTCGTTGAAGCCCAGCGCAAGACGAAGCGCGTTCTGCAAACGGGCAGCCAACAACGCAGCGACAAGAACTTCCGGCTCGCTTGCGAATTGGTTCGCAATGGCCGCCTCGGCAAGATCAAGGAAGTCGATGTCTGGCTCCCGGCTGGCCGCAAGGAAGGGCCGTTCAAGACGGCCCCCGTCCCCAAGACGTTCAATTGGGACTTGTGGCAAGGCCCGACACCGGCCGTCGACTACGTCCCCGAGCGAACGCACGTCACGTTTCGATACTGGTGGGAGTACAGCGGCGGCACGATGACCGATTGGGGGGCCCACCACAACGACATCGCACTCTGGGGCCTCGGCCACGATCGGAGCGGGCCGGTCAAAGTGACGGCCAAGCCGCCCGTCGAAATGATCCCCGGCGGCTTCACGGCCGCCAGCGAGTACGCGGTCGAATACACGTATGCCGATGGCGTGATCCATCGCTGCGGGAGTACGCCGGCGAACGCCTGGAACGGTGCCGTGGTCGATGCGAAGGGCCAACAGCACGGCGTGAAGTTCACCGGGGCCGAGGGCTGGATCTTCGTGACCCGCGGCAAGATCGAGGCCAGCGACCCGGAACTTCTGAAGGCCCCCCTCCCACGCGACGCCGTTCGGCTCGTGGCGAGCAACGATCACATGGGGAACTTCTTCGACTGCGTTCGGTCGCGAAAGGCACCCGTCTGCGAGCCGGAGATCGGTCATCGCTCGGCGACCGTGTGCCACCTCGGCGTGATCGCCATGCGGCTCAAGAAAGAATTGAAGTGGGACCCGATGAAGGAAGAGTTCGTGGCGGATCCCGAAGCGAACAAGTGGCTCGCCCGCGAGCCGCGCAAGCCGTGGTCGTACGATGGCTGATTAGCCCGCCGTACTTTTCGCGAGCAGCGATTGAGTTGGGCGATCTCGGCCTCGGCCGAGTCCGCCAACTCCGTTTGTAGAAGATTGCCCGACGGCAAATTTCAGGATTCGCCTGGCGGACTTGAACTTGACAGGCTCGCTTTCAAGCGAGCGATCTCGGCCTCCGCGGCATCCGCTCGTGCTTTCTCCACTTCGGCCCGATTCGTCTCGGTCTCGGCTCGCGCCTTCTCGGCCTCGGCCCGCGCCTTCTCGGCCTCGGCCCGCAGTCGCTCGGCTTTCGCTTGTTCCGTGGGGACCGGCAACATTCGACCGTCCTTGTCGAAGAATCGCAGCCATTTCGCGTCGTTGCCGCCGATCACGCCCGGCCACGAGCCCAGGAACAATTCCAACTCGTCGCAGTACAACCGGCCGCGTTCGTCGGGCCGGATTCGGACATATTTCTTTTTCTCCAAACGCCAACCTTCCAACACGTTCTGGTCCGGGTCGAACACGAAGTAGTTCCCAACCTTCAGGGTGTCTCGATAGATCCGGAGTTTAGGGCCCAGATCTTCCTGTCTGGTCGAGCTCGACAGTAGTTCGATCACCACGTCCGGCGTCTTCAGACCTTCGTCCCAAACCACCCAGTACTTTCGCATCGGCTCGCGGTTGGTGTCCCACACGAAGAAGAAGTCCGGGCCCCGGAACTCCTTGTTGCGCGCTTGCTCCGGGCTGAAGTAGATGAACATGTTGCCGCCGACGTAGAAGTCGGTTCGGCCCTGCAGGTATTCTTCGATTTGCTCGATGAGCAACGCCGTACATTTGAAGTGCCAGTGACTCTCCATGGGCACACCGTCCGATTCGACGAGGGGAAGTGACTCAAGTTCCGCCACCAGGCGTTCGGCTTCCAGGTCGAGGGCCTTCGGGGCCAAGGTGGTCGCGCTCATCGGCCTCACTCTTTACACGGTCGTGTCTCGAGATTTTATCAGATTTCCCCGGCCACCGTCGGCAAAAAACAACGGCGGAGAGAGACACGGCCAAATAGCTCGCGTCCCGCTCCGCCGTCACGAACACTTGGAAACGAACGACTACCAGTCGGTGCCCAAGACTTCGCCCCCGTCCGGGGTCATGGCGGCCCACCACGTTTGGCCACTGGTGGTCGGGTTGACGCTGCGGACGCTGCCGTCGGCCATTCCGACCAGAATCCCGCCCGAACCCATCTGAGTCGCCAGTCGGAAGTCGCACGTGGAGCCCGTGCCCTTCCAGGTCGGGTTCGACTGGAACTTCGTGTTCGCGCCGGCCAAATAGCCGGGCGAACTCGCACCGTCTTTCCAGTAATTGAGCACCGGCATCCATTCGTACCACGAACTGGCGTTCGCGTACGGGGCGATGTTGTAGAACGCGCCGGAGTACGACGGTCGATAGGCGGACGGGTTGGCTTCGCAGACGGCCAATCGCGTCGTGTACATGATGGTGTTCGAAAGGCCGTCGGAGAAACTCGCCATGCGGCGCAGGTCGGACAGCTTGAAGCCACT
>JANLUE010000937.1:0-1147 GCA_031363325.1 Gemmataceae bacterium | reverse complement strand
CAACTGCGGCTCGAGTTCGCACATCGACCGCAGCGGATCGGCGTGGGCGAAGCGTCCGCCCGGTAGGTGCGGTGGGGTTCGGAACCAGTCAACGTGAAAAGGCGTCGCGATGCGATGCCTTTTTGTAATAATGGCGATATGGCTCGGACCGCCAAATCTCGGAAGCCCGAACCCCTCATCTCGATGCGGGCGATCCGCCAGTTCGCGCGCAGCGTCGCCCGTCGATTTGAGCCGGAGCGAATCATCCTGTTCGGTTCGTACGCCTACGGCACGCCGAACGCGGACAGCGACGTCGACATCCTGGTCGTGATGCCGTGCCGCAGTCGGATCGGCAAGGCCGTGCAAATCCAGATGGAGTTTCCGGTACCGTTCGCAATGGGTTCGGCGGGGAGTGATGCTCCATGGAGCGAAGGATCGTGCCGAAATTCACCGTCCAACCTGATAGGTCAATCGACCGTCGGCCATCAACGCGTATTCGGGTTGCGGGATCGGCCCGGGGCCGGCCCACGGCGACAGTCGCAACGCCCGCCCCTCGGCCAGGCGACGTAGACCATCGTGGAACTCGCGCACCGTCAGGCTCTCGTGCCGGCCACGGATCGCGCCGAACAGTTCGGGGAACGGACAATCGGTCGTGGCCCCGCCGGCGCGGCGTCGATCCAGATACGTTACCGCGTCGAGGCCCCAAGGCACAAGGGCCGAGAGGCCGGGGTTCATTTCCGGCGTCACGTCGGCCCGCCGCAACGCTTCTTCCACCCGTTGCGACAACGCGTCGAGCTTCGCCAGGTATCGGCCCATCTCGCCGGTGATGTTCGACGCCAGTCGCTCGAGCGACTTGAGCATCTCGTCCTGCCACATCGGGATCCCCGATCGGGCGGCGGCGAGCATGTCGCGCATCTCGCCGAGCACCGCCCGCGGCGAATCGTGTTCGTACAGGTACTCGACGCCCTTCGATGTCAGGCGCACCCACTCGATCTCGAATCGGCCCCGGACCTCCGTGCGGGCGTATTCGATCAGTCCTTCGCGAAGCGCGAGCGCCGCCGCCTCGCCGGCTGTGCCGCTCTTGGTCGCGAACAGTCCTTCGAACCGGCCCGAGCTGTACAGTCGATGTTCGTCCCCGGCGAGCGCCAGGCACAACCCCTCGAGCAGG